>NZ_LOYP01000043.1:0-206437 GCF_001526365.1 Burkholderia sp. MSMB1835 | reverse complement strand
GTTTCAAGTGCTCGTCGTGCTTCGACATGAAAAACCCCAAGGGTCGGATCTATGTCCAACTCTCGGGGTTCAGTTCACATCGCTGCGGGTCTTTTCTTTTGGCTGGAACGCGCATCGCTGCGCGCTCCGGACACCGTCGACCGAAGTCGATTACATGTCCATGCCCATGCCGCCCATGCCGCCCGGCATGCCGCCCGGCATCGGTGCGTCTTCCTTCGGCAGTTCTGCGACAGCTGCGTCCGTCGTCAGCAGCAGGCCTGCAACCGACGCTGCGTTCTGCAGTGCGGTGCGCGTGACCTTGGTCGGGTCGACGACGCCGGCTTCGACCATGTCGACGTACTCGCCCGTTGCTGCGTTGTAGCCGTAGTTGCCCTTGCCCGCAGCAACCGCCGCCACCACGACGCTCGCTTCTTCGCCGCCGTTCGTGACGATCTGGCGCAGCGGCTCTTCCATCGCGCGCAGCACGATCTTGATGCCGGCGTTCTGGTCGGCGTTCACGCCGGTCAGGCCTGCGATCGCGGTGCGTGCACGGATCAGCGCGACGCCGCCGCCCGGGACGATGCCTTCTTCAACGGCAGCGCGGGTTGCGTGCAGCGCGTCTTCGACGCGTGCCTTCTTTTCCTTCATTTCGACTTCGGTCGCAGCGCCGACCTTGATCACCGCAACGCCGCCGGCCAGCTTCGCCACGCGCTCTTGCAGCTTCTCGCGGTCGTAGTCCGACGTCGCTTCTTCGATCTGCGTGCGGATCTGCTTGACGCGCGCTTCGATGTTCACGGCTTCGCCTGCGCCGTCGATGATCGTCGTGTTTTCCTTGCCCACTTCGATGCGCTTCGCCTGGCCGAGTTCTGCCAGCGTTGCCTTCTCGAGCGTGAGGCCGGTTTCTTCCGCGACGACCTGACCGCCGGTCAGGATCGCGATGTCTTCCAGCATCGCCTTGCGACGGTCGCCGAAGCCCGGTGCCTTGACCGCGACGGTCTTCAGGATGCCGCGGATGTTGTTGACGACCAGCGTTGCGAGCGCTTCGCCTTCGACGTCTTCGGCGATGATCAGCAGCGGACGGCCTGCCTTCGCGACTTGTTCGAGCACCGGCAGCAGATCGCGGATGTTCGACACCTTCTTGTCGTGCAGCAGCACGAACGGGTTCTCGAGGACGGCGACTTGCTTGTCCGGGTTGTTGATGAAGTACGGCGACAGGTAGCCGCGGTCGAATTGCATGCCTTCGACGACGTCGAGTTCGTCGGCCAGCGACTTGCCGTCTTCGACGGTGATGACGCCTTCCTTGCCGACCTTGTCCATCGCTTCAGCGATGCGATCGCCGATCGACGAATCGCTGTTCGCCGAGATCGAGCCGACCTGTGCGATTTCCTTGTTGGTCGTGCACGGCTTGCTGATCTTCTTCAGCTCTTCGACGGCCGCTGCGACTGCCTTGTCGATGCCGCGCTTCAGGTCCATCGGGTTCATGCCCGACGCGACGTACTTCATGCCTTCGCGAACGATCGATTGCGCGAGGACGGTTGCCGTCGTCGTGCCGTCGCCTGCGTTGTCGCTGGTCTTGGAAGCGACTTCCTTGACCATTTGCGCGCCCATGTTCTGGAGCTTGTCCTTCAGCTCGATTTCCTTCGCGACCGACACACCGTCCTTGGTGACCGTCGGGCCGCCGAAGCTGCGCTCGAGCACGACGTTGCGGCCCTTCGGACCCAGCGTGACCTTGACTGCGTTGGCGAGAATGTTCACGCCTTCGACCATCTTCGAACGGGCGGAATCGCCGAATACGACGTCTTTAGCTGCCATCTTTAACTCCTTGAATTCTTGGGAATATGTACCGTCGGAGGACGCTTACTTGGCGTTGACAACGGCCATGATGTCTTCTTCGCGCATGACCAGCAGTTCCTGGCCGTCGACCTTCACGGTCTGACCTGCGTACTTGCCGAACAGGACACGATCGCCGACCTTCACGTCGAGTGCGATCGGCGCGCCCTTGTCGTCGCGCTTGCCCGGGCCGATGGCCAGGACTTCGCCCTGATCCGGCTTTTCAGCAGCGGCGTCGGGGATCACGATGCCCGAGGCGGTCTTGGTTTCCTGATCCAGGCGCTTGACGATCACGCGATCGTGCAAAGGACGAAGGTTCATATTCACTCCTCTCTTGACTGAGATTGAAGAACGCTTAGGGAAACTGCCCGGCTCGTCGCCCGGCAGAGAATTGTTAGCACTCTCGTGCAGCGAGTGCTAATTATATGGACGGGTTTTGACAAATTCAAGAAGGGGAACCGGGGGAATTTTCGCGGCGGCGAGACGGCGGAAAAAAACACGGAAGCACAACAAAAACCCTTTCTAAACAACAATTTGAATACCGCAACCGTCGCACCGGACGGCCCCGGGCGACCCGCCAACCTCATCCAGCCCCGATTGGACACCGGGTAAGCCCGGAGTTCCTGAGGCCGGCGACATCGCAGCGAAAAAACCGTGCGGGCGCCGATTTCATCCGCCGCGACGCGTTCGTTCGCGTGCGTCGCCGCGCCAAGCCTCGCGCGCCTCACGCATCGGCACAGTCCGCCCCCGACAGCGGCCGGAAGGTCCGGCCGTCCGTCTCGACGGCCGCGCCCAGCCGCCGCGCGAGCCCCTTCGCGCCTTCGCGCATCACGACGTCGTGATTCCATCGGAACAGCGGCCGTGCGAGCGGCTCCAGCCAGTTCATCCAGCCGTGCGTGCGAATGTGCCAGTCGTAGCGCACGACGGTGCGCGCGCCGTCGGCGGCGAACGACCAGCGTCCGTCGCCCTCGATCGCGCCGCTCGCACGGCCTTCGAGCACATGCGGCCGCTCGACGCGCCGCACGCGCATGTCGAAGGTCAGCCGGTACGGCAGCGCGCCCTTCCACGTATACCGGTGCAGCGCGCCGACGCCGCGCGCGTCGCCATGCTCGAGCTCGACGGTGCGCACGGCGCCCTTCCACCAATCGGGCCAGCGATCGACCTGGTAGATCGCATCCCAGACCGCCGCGAGCGGCGCATCCACCCGCCAGATCGTCGAAAACCGGTACTCCGCCATGCAGCCTCCGGCATGCGCGTCAGGAACGCGGATCGGCGCGCCGTCAGGGCGCGAAGAAACGCTCGGGAAACGCGACGTCGATCTCCACGTCGTCGAGCGTCACGGTTTCGAGCGGCACGTCGTCGCCGTCCGCATAGCTGACGACCTTCAGCGGAAAACCGTCCTCGGCGTCGAGCCACAACCGGTAGCGATGCACGCCGTCGACCGCGTGCGCAGGCGCGCCCGTGACCAGCACGCGCAGCGTGGTCCGGCCGCCGACGGCCTCCTCGCCTTCGGTCACCGTCGCGCCGCCCTGCTGCAGCGCATGGACGTTGCGCAGCAGTTCGCCGACGTCCGAGCGGTCGACCCGGTGGCCGGTGCGGTCGCGCACGAGCGGATTGGACGGCGACAACGTCAGCGCGGGCGGCGCATGCGTGCCGAACGGGCGCAACCGCACCTTGCCGTCGCCGGGATCGTACGCGAGCACCGCGCCGCGATGCGGCGACACGAAATCCATCCGGACGAAGCCCGGTTTCAGGTACGCGTAGCGGATTTCGGTGTGCTCGCCATCGCGCGCCGACGAGCGAATCGTCGCGCGGTACGAGCGGACGTGGTCGAAATGCGCCTGCGCGACGGTCACGGGATCGGCTGTCATGCTCGCTCCTATCAGGCTCGCGGCCAGCAACGCGGCGATCACGGCGCCGCCTCGACATCGAGCACGCCTTCCATCCCGCGCTCGCGATGGCTCCTGAAAAACAGCAGCCGGTGCGTGCAATAGTAGGCGAATCGCCCCGGCTGCAGCGGCGTGAAACGAAACGTCCTCGGCGTCGTGCCGAGCTCGGTACGCACTGCGATGCCGGCCTGCGGCGCATCGAGTTCGAAGCTGTGCGGCACCACGCCGGGCTCCGCCGACACGGTCAGCTCGACCGGCACGTGCGCGCGCACGATCACGTGGTTCGGCCGGAAGAAATAGCTGCCGCCGACGATCGCCACGCGCTGCACGCCATCGGCGTCGACGGGCACGCGCACGGGCGGGTCGCCTTCCGCTCGCGCAAGCATCGTGCCCGCGAGGCACGCTGCCAGCCCGAACCCCTTCATCATCGCCGTTTTCATCGCCTGCTCCCTGCGAGCGCCGCGCGTCATCCCTTCCATGCGTCGGTCGGGCCGCCCAGCGCACCGCATGCGTCGATCGCGAGCGCGCGCAGGCGCCGTTCGTCGCCGCGGCCGGACAGCGCATAACCCATGCCGCGATCCGACCAGAAATACGTGTAGCGTTCGCCGGCCGACATCGCCTGCGGCGCGAGGCGCCGCGCATCGTATGCGGTCATGTACAGCGTCACGCGCGCGCCGTCCGCGCGCTGGTACATGAGCTGCGCGGCCGGCCCCGCGTCGCCGGGCAGCACCCGGCCGCCCAGCAGCGCGTAACCGTATTCGTCGAGCGACGGTGCGCGCACCGGCCGGCCGACGCGCGCCGACAGCCACGCGGCGAGCCGCGCGGGATCGGCCGCGCCGACTTCCACCGGATGCTCGCGGTCGGCGGCGTACACCGCGTATGCGACGTCGGCGCGCGCGGCGAATGCCGGTTCGCGGCCGAACGCCGCCCAGCCGGCATGCAGCGCGACACCGATCAGCAGCCCGGCCGCGAGCCCCGCGAACGCATGCGTGACGGCGCGCCAGCGCGGCGCGCGGCGCTGCACGAACAACGCCGGCGCGGCCGCCGGCAACGGAAACAGCGCCTTCAGCGCATCGCGCTGCGCGCGGTAATGCGCGAATCGTTCGGCTTCCTGCGGATCGGACTGCAGGCGCTCGAGCATCTCGCGCCGCTCGTCCCCGGACAGCTCGCCGTCCAGCAGCGCGGACAGCAGTTGCGCCGACGCGTCGTCGTCCCCCCGATTCGAAGGCTTGCGCGGATCGTCCATCATGGCTTCCCGATCACCCGTAACGCGGCCGTGCCGTGCGCCGACGGCGCGTCCGACAGCAACGCGCGCATCTGCGCGCGCGCCCGCGCGAGCCGCGACATCACCGTGCCCACCGGCACGCCGAGCACCTGCGCGGCATCGCGATAGCTCAACTCCTCGAGCGCGACCAGCAGCAGCACCTCGCGCTGTTCGACCGGCAGCCGGTACAGCGCGCGCTGCACGTCGCGCAACTCCAGCCCGCCGACCTCGCCGGCGGGCGCGGCCATCGTCTGCCACGGCGCGGTCGCGTCGTCGACCGCGATCTCGCGCCGGGCGCGCAACTGGTCGATGAAGCGGTGCCGCAGCAGCGTCAGCAGCCACGCGCGCAGGTGGGCGCCGTCGCGCGGCGGCCGGTTCAGCGCCCGCTCGAGCGTGTCCTGCACGAGATCGTCGGCCCACGCGCGCTCGCCCGTCAGCGCACGCGCATAGCGCGTGAGATGCGGGAGCCACACCAGCAGGTCCGATTCATAGCTCATCGGGGCGCCTCGCGCGTCGCCGCGCGATCACGGCCGCGCGACGTGCCACATGCCGCCGACGCCGTCGCCGCCCGCGTCGCCGGCCTGGTGGTCCATCTTCCAGCGATACAGCGGGCGGCCGCGGTACGCCCATTGCTTGTTGCCGTCGTCGCGGGCGACGAGGCTCAGCGCACCCGACGCCTTGTCGTACGCGTCGGCGAGCGCGGGCGGCCAGTTGGCCGCGCACGCGCCGTCGCACATGCTCTTGCCCGGCGCATCGCGATCGAACACGTACAGCGTCATGTGCGCTTCGTCGACCAGTTTCCCGCCGGCGACCTGCGGCGGTTCCGCGGCCGCCGGCCGCACGAACGCCGCCGTCAGTGCGGCGGCGAACAGCATCCGTTTCATTCCCGTTCTCCTTGGCGTCGTCTCGCGACACGGCGCCGCCGAACGGGACGATCGGCTGTGTCGCGATCATTATCCCGCCGGCCGGCCGTGCCGGAACTCGGTATGTAAACGGACGGCGACAGCCGGTTATTCCATCGCACGCCATGCCGTAACGCGGCGCGACGAGCGGCAGCGATCCTTCATGCGACGAAAGAAAACGGGAAGCCCGAAATGACGACGCGGCATGACATCGCTGTCATGCCGCGTTGCGCGACCCGTGTTGCGCGACCGTTGCGCACGACGGCCGATGCGGCGCCGTCGTGCGGTTTCGGCCGGTTACCTCGGCAGTGCGCCGGTCAGCGACTGGAGCAGCGTCGTCACCGGTGCGAGCGGGTTGTTCGGCGAACTGTTGCCGGAATGCGGCGTCACCGACAGGCTCGGCGCGGAGCCGAGCACCGTGCCCGCCGACGTGCCGACCGCATTGACGACCGTCGCCGTCGAGTTGGCACCCGTCGTCAGCAGCGACCCCACCGCGCCCGCCGTGCCGCCGGCCGCATTCGCGCCCGAGCCGAGCAGACTGCCGCCTGCCGCTGCCGTCGAACCGGCCGCACCCGACAGCGCGCCGGCCGCCTGGCCGAGCGCCGCCGGACCGGACGCGAGTGCGCCCGTCACCGAACCGAGCGCGCCAGTCAGTGCGCCGGCCGGGTTGCCGCCGCCCGTCAGGCCGCTCACGAGGTTCGTGATCGGCGCGATCGGGCTGTTGCCGGCCGCGCCGGACAGCGTGCCGACCACCTGGTTCACGACGCCTTGCACCGGCGCCAGCGGGTTGGAACCGCCGAGGTTGCCGAGGGCGCCCGTCACCGAGTTCAGCGCGCCCGTCAGGGCGCCGGCCGGATTGCCGCTGCCGAGCGTACCGACGACCTGGTTCACGACACCCTGCACCGGCGCCAGCGGGCTCGTGCCGCCGAGGGCACCGAGCGCGCCCGCCACCGAGCCGACCGCATTGCCGATCGCGCCCGTGGCCGTCCCCACCGCGTTGCTCAGCGTGCCGGCCGCGTTGCTGCCGCCGAGCGTACCGACCACCTGGTTCACGACGCCTTGCACCGGCGCCAGCGGGTTGGTCCCGCCGAGATTGCCGAGCGCGCCCGTCACCGAACCGAGTGCGCCGGTCAGCGCGCCGGCCGGATTGCCGCCCGGCAGGGCGTTCTGCAGACCGTTGACGAGGTTCGTGATCGGCGTGATCGGGCTGCCGCCGCCCGCACCCGACAGCGTGCCGACGACCTGGTTCACGACGCCCTGCACCGGCGCCAGCGGGTTCGCGCCGCCGAGCGCGCCCGTCACCGAGTTCAGCGCGTTCGTCAGCGCACCGGCGGGATCGCCGTTGCCGAGCGTGCCGGCGAGTTGCGTGACGGCGCCTTGCACCGGCGCGAGCGGGCCGCCTGCGCCACCGACGTTGCCGAGCGTGCCCGTGATCGTGTTGACCGCGTTGCTCAGTGCGCCGGCCGGGTTGCCGCTGCCGAGCGTGCCCGTGACCTGGTTCACGATGTTCTGGATCGGGGTGATCGGGTTCGCGCCACCGCCGAGGTTGCCCAAGGCGCCGGTTACCGTGCCGAGCGCGCCGGTCAGCGCGCCTGCCGGGTTGCCGCCGCCGATGCCGCCCAGGGCGCCCGTTACCGTACCGAGTGCGCCGGTCAGCGCGCCCGCCGGGTTGCCCCCGCCGATGCCGCCCAGGGCGCCCGTTACCGTGCCAAGTGCGCCGGTCAGCGCGCCTGCCGGATTGCCGCCGCCAAGCGCACCCGTAACGCCGTTCACCACGCCCTGCACCGGCGCGAGCGGATTCGAGCCGCTGCCAAGGTTGCCCAATGCCCCCGTGACCGTGCCAACGACACCGGCCAGTGCACCGGCCGGATCGCCGCCGCCGATCGTGCTCGTGAGCCCGTTCACGACACCCTGAACCGGTGCCAGCGGATTCGAACCACCGCCGAGATTGCCCAGTGCGCCGGTCACCGTGCCCACTGCGCCAGTCAGCGCACTCGCCGGATTACCGCCACCGAGCGCGCCCGTTACCTGGTTCACCACACCTTGCACCGGCGCCAGCGGGTTCGCGCCGCCATCGATTCCGCCCAGTGCACCCGTTGCCGTGCCGAGCGCGCTGCTCAGCGTGCCGGTTGCCGTGTTCAGCGCGCCCGTCAGTGCACCGGCCGGGTTACCGCCGCTCAACGCGCCCGTCACTTGATTCACCACACCCTGTACCGGCGCCAGCGGGTTCGCGCCGCCTCCGATTCCGCCCAGTGCGCCCGTCACCGTGCCAAGTGCGCCGGTCAACGCTCCCGCCGGGTTGCCGCCACCGAGCGCACCCGTTACCTGGTTCACCACACCTTGCACCGGCGCCAGCGGGTTCGCGCCGCCACCGATTCCGCCCAGTGCACCCGTTGCCGTGCCGAGCGCGCTGCTCAGCGTGCCGGTTGCCGTGTTCAGTGCACCGGTCAGTGCACCGGCCGGGTTGCCGCCGCTCAACGCGCCGGTCACTTGATTCACCACGCCCTGTACCGGCGCCAGCGGGTTCGAACCGCCACCGATCCCGCCCAGCGCGCCCGTTGCCGTGCCGAGTGCATTGCTCAGCGTGCCGGTTGCCGTGTTCAATGCACCGGTCAATGCACCGGCCGGGTTGCCGCCGCTCAACGCGCCGGTCACTTGATTCACCACGCCCTGTACCGGCGCCAGCGGGTTCGCGCCGCCTCCGATTCCGCCCAGTGCGCCCGTCACCGTGCCGAGTGCGCCGGTCAACGCTCCCGCCGGGTTACCGCCACCGAGCGCGCCCGATACCTGATTCACCACACCTTGCACCGGCGCCAGCGGATTCGAACCGCCACCGATCCCGCCCAGTGCACCCGTTGCCGTGCCGAGCGCATTGCTCAGCGTGCCGGTTGCCGTGCTCAGCGCGCCCGTCAGCGCACCGGCCGGGTTGCCGCCGCCCAACGCGCCCGTCACTTGATTGACTACACCCTGTACCGGCGCCAGCGGGTTCGCGCCACCGCCGATACCGCCCAGTGCGCCCGTCACAGTGCCGATTGCCCCCGTCAACGCACCCGCCGGATTGCCGCCACCGAGCGCCCCCGTCACCTGATTCACCACGCCCTGCACCGGCGCGAGCGGCTGCACCGTGCCGCCGCCACCGCCGAGTGCGCCCGTCACCGCCCCCACGGCGCCCGACAGCACCTGCCCCGGCTCCCCGAGCGACGTCTGGATCGCGCCCGACCCGCCCGCCGTCACGGTCACCGAGCCCAGCGGCGACGTACCCGTCGCGACCAGTCCGACCGACACGCTGTTCGTCGGTGGATTGACGATCACCTGCGGGATCGGCAGCGCATCGAGGGCGCCCGCCATCGCGGAACCCGAAGCCAGCACCCCGAACACCGTCGCGACCGACAGCGCCACACCCGTCAATTTGAAGTTCTGTCCCATCGTTATTTTCCCCATCTCGGTTGGCACTACGTTGACAAAGCATGGGGACGGATTGCACGAAGCGTGCCAATTCCAAAAACCGGCCGTTTCGTCTATCCGTTGATCGTCAATAAGGCTTTTTTAATTGATTTCAAGCGAAATCGGTGGATTGCAGCGTCTGAATCGTCTGATGAAAAAGGCCTTCGGAACACGGATGTAACGTAACGTTTGCGAGCCCCGCGGTAACGTGTTCCGGTACATGCCGTGTACCGCCGGAGCATGCGGCCGTGATGGGACCTATACCGTCGGAGCCGGCTGCCCATTACGCATTTCAGCAATATGAAAATGCATTGATAAATCGCGAATTTGCTGATTTTCCTTTATCGCGAGATTTTCTTTCTTATCGATTACGCAGGTCATTTCAGATTTCGCGGATTTCGATAATCCGGACGGCAAAATGAAAAACTGTGAACGGCACGCATTGCCACCGGCGCATGCCGGTGGCCGAAACCGCATCTGCGCGCCGCGGGTTCAACCGAAGCGTGCGGGCCGGTACGGACGGGGATCGATATAGGTCGGCGCGCCCGTCATCATTTCGGCGAGCAGACGGCCGGTCGCGGGCCCAAGCGTGAGCCCGTGATGGCAGTGGCCGAACGCGAACCACAAATGGCGGTGGCGCGGCGCAGGCCCGATCACCGGACGCATGTCGGGCGTGCACGGCCGCATCCCGAGCCACGGCTCCGGATCGAGCCGCTCGCCGATGCCGAACGCGTCGCGCGCCAGCGGTTCGGCGCGTGCGAGTTGCACGCCGGTCGGCGGCGCGTCGCGCGGCGCGATCTCGACGCCGGTCGTGAGCCGCAGGCGGCCGCCCTCCATCGGCGCGACGACGAAGCCCTCCTCGGTATCGCACACGGGCACGTTCAGCAGCGTGCGGGTCGGCAGGTAATGCATGTGATAGCCGCGCTTCGCGCGCAGCGGAATCCGGTAGCCGAGCGGCGCGAACACCCGATCGGACCACGGCCCGAGCGCGACCACGGCCGAGCGCGCCGAGATCGGCCCGTGTTCGGACCCGACCTGCCAGCCGTCATCCACCTGCGCGAGCGTCGTCGCGTCGCCGCGCACGAACGTGCCGCCGTCGCGCTCGAACAACCGCGCATAGGCCTTGGTCAGCCCGCCCGGGCTCGACACCGTCTTCGGATCCTGCCAGTGAAAGGCGCCGCAGAAGGCTGCGCCGATACCGGGCTCGCGCGCACGCAGCGCAGGCGCGTCGAGCACGGTCATCCGCAGCCCGTGCGCGTCGGCCACGCGCTGCTGGGCGCGCGCTTCCGCATCGAACAGCGCGGGCGAACGAAACGCCTCGATCCATCCGCCGTCGTGCACGAGCGGCTGCGCGTCGGTGCGCGCGAGCAGCGCATCGTGCTCGACGACGCTCGCCGCGACGAGCGGCAGCAGGTCGCGCGCGGCGGCCGCGAGCCGCTGCGGCGACGATTCGCGCCAGAAGCGCGCGAGCCAGCCGGCATACTCGGGCAGCGCCTTGTAGTCCCAATAGAGATCGACCGAACGGTTGCGTGCGTAGCGCAGCAGCGTGCCGAGCCGGCGCGGAAACGCATACGGCACGACCGACGAGCGCTCGATCAGCCCCGCATTGCCGTGGCTGGTTTCCTCGCCGGGCGCGCGCCGGTCGATGAGCGCGACGCGCAGCCCGCGATCCTGCAGATGCAACGCCGACGACACGCCGACGATGCCGGCCCCCAGAACGATGACGTCGAAATCCATGGTTCCCCGCACTGCGTCGAGATGGGAGGCGCCGTGCGCCGGCCCCGCGGCCGGCGCGCGGCGGCGCTTACTTCGCGATGATGTCGCGCTTGAAGTACTTCCGCGACAGCGCGCTCAGCGTGCCGTCCTGCTTCAGCGCGTCGAGCGCGCCGACGATCTTCGCCTGCAGCGCCTTGTCGTTCTTGCGCATCCCGAAGCCGGTGCCTTCGCCGAGCGTCGCCGGATCCTTCAGCGGCTCGCCGACGATCTGGTAGTCGCGGCCGGCCGGCTTGTCGAGGAACCCGTCCTGCGCGGTCTGCGCTTCCTGCACGGCCGCGTCGAGACGCCCCGCGACGAGATCGGCGTAGATCTGGTCCTGATCCGGGTACGACACGACGGCCACGCCCGCATCGGCCCAGTGCGCCTTCAGGAAATCCTCCTGCGACGAGCCCTGCAGCACGCCGACGTGCTTGCCGCGCAGGCTCGCGACGTCGGGCTTCAGCGGCGAGCCATGCTTCGCCACCATCACGATCGGCACCACGTAGATCGCCGGCGTGAAGTCGATGCTTTGCTTGCGCTTCGCGGTGATGTTCATCGCCGAGTTGATCGCGTCGAACTTGCGCGCCTGCAGCGCCGGGATCAGCCCGTCGAATGCGTTCTCGACCCACACGCATTTCATGTTCAGCTTCGCGCACACCGCGTTGCCGATGTCGACGTCGAACCCCTGCAACCGACCGGCCGGCGTCTTGCTCTCGAACGGCGGATAGGCGGCTTCGATCCCGAAGCGCAGCGTGGTCTGTTCCGCATGGGCCGTGACGGCCGCGCACGCGAGCGCCGCAGCGGCGCCAAGGGAAAGTTTCCAGTTCATGACGGTCCTTCTGTTCCGGATTGAGGCTGAAGATCGGTCGCACGACGCCCTCGACCGGGCGCCAGGGCAGCATCCGACGCACGCAGCGGCGTGGCGACGTGTCGGATCCTGCACGCGAAATATAGACTTAAAGTCTACTATAGACTATAGGGGATACGAGAATGCCGCGTCGTTTCTCGACGTCGGAATTTCGTCGACCACTTCCGAATGCCTTTGATTCCATGGCTTTTTCCATGAACCCGGCAACGACACGACGTCTCGAAAAGAAAAATTCTCCCGATTTCGTTTGTCTATATTAGACTTTTCGTCCATCACGAACCCGCCGGACGCCGTCTTTCGAGACTTTCTGTCCAGCCCGAACCGGAGATGTCCGATGACGCAAACCGTCCCCACCCCGCCGCTGATCGTCGACGAAGCCGCAGTGCGCGCGGCGCTGCCGTCGCTCGACGTGCTCGGCACGCTGCGCCGCATGTTCGCGTCGCTCGCCGCGGCGCGCGCGGTGCAGCCGCCGCAGACGCTCACGCTGTTTCCCGACCAGGCCGGCGACTTCATCACGTATCTCGGCGCGCTCGCCGATGCGCAGGTGTTCGGCGCGAAGCTGTCGCCATACATCGCGACGGGCAACCAACCCGACGGGAAGCCCGACGGGAGACCGATCGTCACCGCATGGACCGCGCTGATGTCGATGCAAACCGGCCAGCCGCTGATGTGGTGCGACGCGGGGCTCTTGACCGTCGAACGCACGGCCGGCACGACGGCGCTCGCGGTCGACTGCCTCGCGCCGCGCGACGCGCGACATCTCGCGATCGTCGGCACGGGAGCGGTCGGCGTCGCGCACCTCAGGCACACGGCGGCGCTGCGCGACTGGGACACGATCCGCGTGTACTCGCCTGCGCTCGCCGGCGACGCCGCGCTGCAGGCGGCCCTCGTCGAGCTCGACCCGCGCGCATGCGCGGCGGCGAGCGTCGAGGCGTGCGTGCGCGACGCGGACGTGGTGATGCTGTGCACGTCGTCGGGCACGCCCGTGCTCGGCGACGGGATGCTCACGCGCCCCGCGCTCGTCACGTCGATCAGCACGAACGTCGCGCGCGCGCACGAAATCCCGCCCGCGTGGCTGCCGGACATGGACGTCTACTGCGACTACCGGCACACAACACCCGCGAGCGCCGGCGAGATGCAGATCGCGGCGGCCGAGCACGGCTGGGATGCCGGCCGGATCGTCGGCGACCTGCCCGCGCTCGTCGCCGGCACCTGCGCGGCGCCGTCGCGCACGCGTCACGCGTTGTTCCGCTCGATCGGCCTCGGGCTCGAGGACATCGCGATCGCGCATGCGCTGTACACGCATCTGACGCGCGCATGAACGGCGCGCGCACGCGGGGCCGATACAATGGCGCAACCGCCGCGGCGGCCGCGCGCGGGCGCACGGGCATGCCGGCCGACGGTGCGCCGGCTCGCCGGCCCGACACGCCGCCCGGCTTCCGCCCACCCGAGATCGCGACACCGATGCGCAAGAAGAAATCTCCCGTCAAAGACCTGCTGCTCACCCGCTATGCGCCGATCGCCGACGGTATCGCCGCACTGTTCTTCCCGTACGCGGAAGTCGTGATCCACGACCTGCACGACCAGACCGTGCTGTATCTCGCGAACAACCTGTCCAAGCGCGAGGTCGGCGACGATTCCGCGCTCGAGGAAATCGATCATTCGGCGCGCGAGCGCGTGATCGGCCCGTACGAGAAGCTGAACTGGGACGGCCGGCGAATGCGCTGCGTCAGCAACGTGCTGTTCGACGACGACAGCCGGCCGGCCGGGATGATGTGCATCAACTTCAACATCGCGGTGTTCGACGAAGTGCGCGCGACGCTCGACCTGTTCATCAAGGGCGCGGGCGTCGTCGCGCAGCCCGACGAGCTGTTCCGCGACGACTGGCAGGAGCGCATCAACACGTTCCTGCACGGCTGGCTGCGCGAGCGGCAGGTCGGGCTGAACGGGCTCACGCGCGAGCACCGGCGCGAGCTCGTCGAGGCGCTGTACGCGGAAGGCGCGTTCCGCGGCAAGAGCGCGGCGAACTACGTCGCGAACGTGCTCGGGATGGGGCGCGCGACGGTCTACAAGCACCTCAAGCACCTGAAGGAAACGCGGGGCGACGCGTGAGCGCGACGCGGCGGGCGCCATCGCGGTAGCCCGGCGTCGGTACCGCGCCGGCGGCTCCACGCCCCTGCTTCGCGACACGCGGGCGCGCCCCCTTTCGCACCGTGCCACGCGGTTTCGCGAGCGACGAAGCGTCGAAACATAAAGTGATATAGTCTCGGTTACATTTTTTTGCCGCCCGGACCGCCCATGACGACCGCTCTCGCCCCGACTGCCCGCCCGACCCTGACCGTCGAAATCTGGTCCGACCTGATCTGCCCGTGGTGCTGGATCGGCAAGCGCCGCTTCGACGAGGCGCTGGCCGCGTTCGCGCACGCCGACCGCGTCGACGTCGCGCTGCGCGCGTACCGGCTGATGCCCGGCCAACCCGTCGAGCCGGTCGAGGCGATGCTGGCCGGCAAATACCGGATGGCGCCCGCGCAGGTCGACCAGATGCTGCGCCAGGTGACCGATGCGGCCGCGAGCGTCGGGCTGAGCTACGACCTGCCCGGCACGCTCGTCGGCGACACGCTCGACGGCCACCGGCTCGTGAAGCTCGCGCAAGCGTCGGGCCGCGCGCAAGCGCTGACCGAGCGGCTCTACCGCGCCTATTTCTGCGAGCACGGCTCCCTGTTCGATCATGCCGAGCTGACCGAGCTTGCGGTCGAAGCCGGACTCGAGCGCTCGGCCGTCGAAGCCGTGCTGCGCAGCGACGCGTATCGCGACGAAGTCGAAGCCGACATCGCGCGCGCCGCACGAATCGGCGGGCGCGGCGTGCCGCTGTTCGTGTTCGGCGACCGCTATGCGGTGTCGGGCGCGCAACCGGCCGACGCGTTCGCGCAGGCGCTCGACCAGGCGTGGCGCGACGGCGTCGTCGAGCCCGGCGGCGGCGACGCGGCCGCCTGCGGCCCCGACGGCTGCGAACTGCCGGCTCGGCCGTAACGCTCATCCCGCTCCACGCGCGCCGCAGCCGCGCGCGCCACTACGCGACGCTCCTGCCACAAACCGGCAGGAAGCGCGGGCCGCCGGCATCTACAATGCATCCTTTCAAATGACTATCGGAAGGCTGCAAGCCCATGACCCACGGGATTCACGGCGAGAAGCGCTGGTACGCGCTGATCGTGCTCTGTCTCGGCGTGCTGATGATCGTGCTCGACAGCACGATCGTGAACGTTGCGCTGCCGTCGATCAGCACCGATCTCCACTTCACCGAAACGGCCCTCGTGTGGGTCGTCAATGCATACCTGCTGACGTTCGGCGGCTGCCTGCTGCTCGGCGGCCGGCTCGGCGACCTGTACGGCCAGCGGCGCATGTTCCTCGCGGGCCTCGTCGTGTTCACGCTCGCGTCGCTCGCGTGCGGCCTCGCGCAATCGCAGGGGATGCTGATCGCCGCACGCGCGGTGCAGGGGTTCGGCGGCGCGGTCGTGTCGGCCGTCTCGCTGTCGCTGATCATGAACCTCTTCACGGAACCCGGCGAACGCGCACGCGCGATGGGCGTCTACGGTTTCGTGTGCGCGGGCGGCGGCAGCATCGGCGTCCTGCTCGGCGGGCTGCTGACAAGCTCGCTGTCGTGGCACTGGATCTTTCTCGTCAATCTGCCGATCGGCGTCGCCGTCTACGCGATGTGCGTCGCGCTGCTGCCGCGCACGCGTGCGCCGGCGGGCACCGCACGGCTCGACGTCGCCGGCGCGATCACCGTGACCGCGTCGCTGATGCTGGCCGTCTACGGCATCGTCGGCGGCAACGAGGCCGGCTGGCTGTCGACGCAGACCGTCGCGCTGATCGGCGCGGCCGTCGTGCTGCTCGTGCTGTTCATCGCGATCGAGTCGCGCGCCGCGCATCCGTTGATGCCGCTCACGCTGTTCGCCGCACGCAACGTCGCGCTCGCGAACGCGATCGCCGTGCTGTGGGCGGCCGCGATGTTCGCGTGGTTCTTCCTGTCCGCGCTGTACATGCAGCGCGTGCTCGGCTACGGGCCGCTGCAGGTCGGCCTCGCGTTCCTGCCGGCGAACCTGATCATGGCCGCGTTCTCGCTCGGGCTGTCGGCGCGCATCGTGATGCGCTTCGGGATCCGCGGCCCGATCGCCGTCGGCCTGCTGATCGCGGCGTGCGGCCTCGCGCTGTTCGCGCGCGCGCCGGTCGACGGCGCTTTCGTATGGCACGTGCTGCCCGGCATGACGCTGCTCGGCATCGGCGCGGGCGTCGCGTTCAATCCGGTGCTGCTCGCCGCGATGAACGACGTCGACCCGGCCGATTCCGGGCTCGCGTCGGGCATCGTCAACACCGCGTTCATGATGGGCGGCGCGCTCGGGCTCGCGGTCCTCGCGAGTCTCGCCGGCGCCCGCACCGACGCGCTCGCGGCGGCGCAAGCCGCGCCGCTCGACGCGCTGAACGCCGGCTACCGCGCGGCATTCGCGTTCGGCGCGGCGTTTGCGGCCGTGGCCGCGCTGATCGGTTTCGCGCTGCGGATCCGGCCGCCACGCGCGGTCGAAGGCGCCGGCCCCGCGATGCACTGACCGTCGGCAGCCGGGCGGGAACCGGCGTCGAATCGGGGCGCGCAGTGTCGCGCCCTTTTTTGCGCATGCCGGATGCGCGGCATACGCATCCGGTTCGTCTTACCGTTCAGGCCGCCGATCCTCGGCCCGCCCCTGCTCAAACGCCCGTTTGACGCCCCGCCGGCGGCCGCCGCGTGAGCTCCCCCGCCGATTTTTAACGCAGTCGTACGTTGACGCGTCACTTTTGCGACAATGGCGGACTTTGATGCGCGCGCCGCGGCCGCGCGCCGCCGCCGAACGCCGCATAACCGCCTGCTTCCGATGTCGCTTCCCCATATCGATCTGCTGTACTCCCTGTCCGGCCTGTTCGTCGGCATCCTCGTCGGCCTGACGGGCGTCGGCGGCGGTTCGTTGATGACGCCGATTCTCGTGCTGCTGTTCGGCGTCCACCCCGCGACGGCGGTCGGCACCGACCTGCTGTACGCGGCCGCGACCAAGGCCACCGGCACGCTCGTCCACGGCCTGAAAGGCTCGATCGACTGGCGCATCACCGGCCGGCTCGCGGCGGGCAGCGTGCCGGCCGCGGCGCTCACGCTGTGGTGGCTGCACACGCACGGGATGAACACGCCGGGCACCGCGCGGATGATCCAGCTCGTGCTCGGCGTCGCGCTGCTGCTCACGTCGCTCGCGCTGATCTTCCGCCCGCAGCTCACGGCCTTCGCCGCACGCAACCCGCTCGCGCCGAGCCCCGCGCGCACGCTGTGGTCGACCGTGCTGACGGGCGCCCTGCTCGGCGTGCTCGTGTCGATGACGTCGGTCGGCGCCGGCGCGATCGGCGTGACCGTGCTCCTGCTGCTGTATCCGCTGCTCGCGACGACCCGCATCGTCGGTTCCGACATCGCGCATGCGGTGCCGCTCACGCTGGTCGCGGGCATGGGCCACTGGCTGCTGGGCTCGGTCGACTGGTCGATGCTGCTGTCGCTGCTGCTCGGTTCGCTGCCCGGCATCGTGATCGGCAGCCTGCTGTCGGCGCGCGCGCCCGAGCGGCTGCTGCGCAACCTGCTCGCGTCGACGCTCGTCGCGGTCGGCGTGCGGCTGGTGCTCGCGTAGGCACGGCGACACGGCACGCCGCACCACGCGCGGCGCCCCTCCACTGCAACGGCCCGTACGTCATGCGTCGGCCATTCATCTGAAAAAACAGCCCGAGCGGCTCGCGCCGATCGGGCTGTTGTCCATTCGCGGCACCGCGATCCCGAGCGGCCCGCGCCGAAGCCGGGCCGCACGAGCCGCGGCGTGACGCTTACTGCCCCTGCTGCTGCAGTTTCTGCTGCTTCATCTGCTGCGTGCGCGCCTGCAGCTTCAGCACGCGCTGCAACGCGGTGCGGTTCGCGAGGATGCCGTCGTAGAAGTTGGCGAGATCGCCCTTCAACGCGGTCCGCGACGCGTCGTTCAGGTAGATCATGTGGCCCGACGGGTAGTTCTTGATCGTCAGGTTCTGCGCCTTGAGCGTCGGATCGAGCGGCATCTGCGCGAGCGTCAGCTCCGTCTGGTGGAACGGCGTGACGGCGTCGAAATAGCCGTTCGCCGACAGCACCTTCAGGTCCGGGTTCACGCTCATCGTCGACGCGAGGTCGCCGGCCGTGTACAGCGTATTGCCGCCGCCCTTGTTCGCGCCGGTCGGGTCCGTGTGGCTGAAGTCCCAGTTGTTGAAGACCTGGTCGTTCAGGTCCACGAACGACGACGTCGACGTGTACTTGAGGTCGGTGTTGATGTAGCTGTTCCACAGCACCGTGTATGCGCCGCCGACGTTCGTGATCGACGGATCGTTGCTGCCCGAGTTCGGCAGGATATACGGCGCGATGCCCTTGCCCGTGAAGTTCGCGCGACCGTCGTACTGGCCGATCTGCGTGCCCGGCACGAGCGTCAGGAAGAACGTGTACGGCGGGTTGTCGTCCGACGACGGCACGTTGCCGAGCGCGGCCGGGTTGCCGAAGGTCTGGATCAGCGACGTCGGATCCGTGCCGATGTACGAACCCATCTGCTGCGCGGTCTGCAGGTTCAGGTTCAGCCGCACGTTCACGAAGCCGCCGTCCTGCGGGTTCGGCTTCTGCGCGAGCGGCGCGAGCGTGTTGTCCGCGTAGTTGCGGGCCTGGACCATGTACGCGTCGAGATCGGTCGGCGTCGGGTTGAGCGTCGTCTTCTTCCAGTAGAACGCGTCGGCCGCGAGCGTCGGGAACGTGCCGACCGCGGACAGCGCATTCGCGTAGTCGAGGATCGACGACTGCAGCGTGATCCCGTTCAGGTCGATGCCGTCCTCGTGCAGCACCCATGACACGACCGCGCTGCGCGCGGTGCCGTACGACTCGCCGTACAGGAACTTCGGCGAATTCCAGCGCGAGTACTTGGTCAGGTAGCGCTGGATGAAGCGGTCGATCGAGCGCGCATCCTGGTCGGTGCCCCAGAAGTCCTTGTTCTTCGCCGGCGCGATCGCCGTCGAGTAGCCGGTGCCGACCGGGTTGATGAACACGAGGTCGGTGCGGTCGAGCAGGCTGTCCGGGTTGTCGAGCAGCTTGTACGGGGCTGGCGGCGTGAAGTTCGGGAACGACGACTGCAGGCGCTTCGGCCCGTACGAGCCGAGCAGCAGGTAGACCGACGACGAACCGGGGCCGCCGTTGTAGAAGAACGTGACCGGGCGCGGCTTCGACGGATCCGGATTGTCCTGCGTGTACGCGACGTAGAACATCTTCGCGTTCGGCGCCGACGTGATCGGATCGATCGTCGTCAGGTGGCCCGTGGTGGCCGTGTACTTGATCGTCTTGCCGCCGATCGTCACCTGGCGGTGCACGACTGCCGCGCCTTCGGTCGAATCCGTGACCGCGTCGTTCGGCCCGGTGCCGTACACGTCGGTGTCGACGTACGGCTGGTCGGCCGCGGCGGCGGCCGTTGCGTCGGTATTGACCGACGTGCTGCCGCTGGACGTCGCGGCCGCGGCGGCGGCCGCCGCGCTCGGGCTCGGCCCGTCGTCGCCGCCGCACCCCGTGACGAGCAGCGCCGCGGCCGCTGCCGCGGCGAGCGGTACGCTCAGGGTCGTTCCAAATAGCGCGAAACCGTCTTTCAAGGACTTGCGTGTCGTCATTATTGCCTCTCGAACAGAACGATAAATACCGCCGGCCGCAAAGGATCATTTGCGCCGGCGCTCCGCACCGGGAATGCATTCGTTATGCGACGCACTCCGAGTTTTTTACCGGATCGGCGAATACCGATCGGCACGATTTACCCCACCCATGTTTTTTTGCAACCGCACAATGGAATCAATTCCATTGCGAACGACCATTCAACGGTTCGCAGCAATGCGAATTCATTTCGCGAATTCGCATGCGCACGAAATCGACGACCAGGCGACACCCTGCGAAGCCCGCCAGACAAGGCGCCTTCACTTCGAAAAGACGAACGATTCCGGTCGGCACGACACCGATTAATCGCGAAACGGCGATCAATCGCGGCTCGGGCCGACTGAATAAAATCGAAAGGATCGATTAACTAAAAGGAAAGGAATATTCTCGTATCTGGAATTTATTAAATTAAGTGAAAATACCGGCGCATAATAGGTTCCGGATTTATGGCCGTAAAGTAATAATTTGTTACGGCGCTCGCCATTCGGATAAAAGGCAGTACGGGACCGATTCCAGGCGATGCAAAGAAAAAGCCGGACGGCTGTCCGGCTTCGTCGGAGGCGGCGCGACGGCCGCCGTCAGAGCGGCACGTCGATCGTGCCGACGCCGGCGGAAATCGCGTTCGCGCCCGGCGCGGCCGAGATCGGCGGCAGGTTCGCGCTCGTCAGCGCGGGCGCGGCGCCCGGCGTGCCGCCGCGCGGCACCGTGCGGATCACCTGCGACGGCGGCAGCGGCGCGCCGTTCTTCAGGTGCTTCCACATCAGGTTCAGTGCCTGCACGTTGTAGTAGTGAACCGGCACGAAGCGCGTGTCGAAGCCCGGAACCGACAGGAATGCGTCGAAGTGCTGGCCGTTCGTCACTTCGTAGAACACCAGCTGGCTGCGCCCGGCTTCGCTGATGCCGTTCTGCGCGACGTACGCGCGCGACGCGTGGTTCACGGGCACGAGCGCGTCGCTGCGGCCCTGCACGATGATCGCCGGCTTGCCGTGCAGGTTCGCGTTCACGCGCACCGCGTCGACGTTCGCGGGCATGCCGAGCATCCCGTTCGTCCATAGCTGGCGCAGGCACAGCGCGCCCGCGAAGCTCGCGTCGGGCGTCGCGAGCCGGTGGTCGACGCCCGCGCCGTTGTTGAACACGAGATTGATGCCGGCCGTCGGCGGCACGCCGTTGCCGGCGCCGAACACGGCCGGCATCGGCGACGCGGCGGGCGCCGCGACCGCGCCGGTCGCCGGGTTCGTCGTCGCGAAGCTGAAATTGCACAGGTTGTCGGTCACGCGCGAGCGCGTGTACGCGTTCGCATAGGTGACCGCGATCGCCGGAATCGCCTGCGAATCCCACATCGGCGCCTGCAGCAGGTCGGAATCGGCCAGATAGCCGGCCGCATGGAGCTGCGCGAGCGCGTCGGCCGCCTGGCTCTGCGTGTCGGCGCCCGCCACCAGCCCGGCCGCGGCGAGCGTCGCGCAGCGCTGCGTGCGGATCGACTGCGTGGTCGCGGCCGGCAGCGCGCTCAGGTACGGCGCGGCGGCGAGCGACGCCGAGGCGGCCGCGCACGGTTCCAGCAGGTTCGCGAGCGTCGCGTAATCGGCCAGCGGCCGGCCGAACGACGGCACCGGCTGGCCGCCCGCGCGCACGACCGCATTCGGCGCCATCCGTACGTTGATCTGCGGCTCGCCGACCACGACCGCGGTAATCCAGCCGCGGTCGTCCTGCTCGGCCGCCGCGAGCGACGCGCCGCCGCCGTTGCTGACCGACGCGGCGATCGTCGTGATGTCGCCCGCACGATAGCGCACGCCGTGACGCGCGCCGTCGATCAGCGGTCCGAACTGCTCGTTGAGCGCCCAGTACGCGAACTCGACCGACTGCAGCGTCACGCGCCCCCAGTCCTGCTCGGGATTCTGCTGCGAATGCGCGTGCTTGAACGCATAGCGGTTCGGGAAGCGGCTGTTGAACGCGGCGAGATCGCCGCTCGTCACGTTCGCGGTGAACAGGCTCGCGGTGCCGGCCAGCACCGCGTTGGCGAGCGTGCCGTCGATCAGCGTGACGGTGTCGGAGCCGAGCTCGTGCGCGCCGTTGCCGCCGCCCTTGTCGTTGTAGGCCACCGCGCAGCCGCGCTTGAGCGCCCACTCGCCGGCCGCGGAAATCGCGCCGTACACGCCGCGCGAGCCGGACGACGTCGCGGTGACGATGCACGGCTGCGCGGGATCGAAGCGCGCGGGCACCTGCACGAGCAGCGTCACGTTCTTCGCGCCGCTGCCGTCGTCGGCATACGCGAGATATTCGGTGCCGGCGATCTTGCCTTCGCCGAGCGTATCGTTGCCGTCGAGGTCGACGTTCGGCCCCCAGAAGCGCCCGTAGCCGCCGTTCGCGCTCATGTCGACGAGCGCGCGGTAGTTCGACCAGATCGCGAGGCGACGCAATTCGGCGCTCGTCGGCCGCGACGGGTTCGCGAAGCCGGGCGCACTCGCCGCGGCGAGGCCCGTCTTGCCGAGGCCGGCCGTCAGCAGGTCGTCGCTCGCGCCGTCGTAGGTCGTCGTGCGCACGCTGCCGGACACGAAGCCGGGCAACCGGTTGCGCTCGGCCGATTCGTCGCCGTTGCAGGCGCCGAGCATCGCGACCGCGGCCAGCACCGCCCCCCACACCACCCGCCTGCCCCACCCGAGCTTCGTCATCGCCGCCCCCACGATATCGTTATCGGTCCGCCGCCGCGCCGCGCGCGGCGCTCGGTCTCTGAAACGCAAACGGGCCCCGGCATGCCGGGGCCCGCCTGGAAACGGGCGCACGCGGCGCTCGCGCGCCGCCGCCCGGCGTTACTGCTGCTGAACGGTCAGCTTGTTCGTGACCGACGTCACGCCCTTCACGCTCTTGGCTGCCTCTTCCGCCTTGTCGATCTGTGCCTGGTCGGGCACCGTGCCCTCCAGCGAGATCGCGCCGCCCTTCGAACGCACGACGAGGTTCGCCACGTCGATGCCGCCCGCCTTCGTAATGGCCTTGCGCACCGCGTAGCCGAGCTTGCGGTTCGCCTTCTTCGCGGTTTTCGCGGCGGCCTTCGGCGCGCTCGCCGCGGCCGACGGCGCTTCCGTTGCCGCTGCGTCGCTCGACTGCGCATACACGCTGCCCGACAGACAGGCCGCCACGGCGGCGACACCCAACGCTCTCAACACGATCGACTTCATGCTATCTCCTTATCACTCCGGAACGGCCGTGCACAGTACGGCCGGATACCCCCAAAAACAGCCGGCCCGCGCGCGAACGGGCGGGACAGCCGGTGTTTTCCACGGCGATACGAGAGAGGCGTCACGGGCCGGCGGCCGGCGCACGCGAAAGCGGGCCGGCCGGGCCGGACAGCCGCCGGCCGGACGCGCCCGGTCTCATGACGTGCCGGGTCGCGCGCGATTCGGGCGCGGCTGCGTCGCACAATGTAATCCAGCGCCCGCGGAAGCGCAAAGCTTTTGACGCGACGGCGCGCGCCGCTGCCGCCGCGCCGCCGTGCCACCCCGCCGCGACTCGCGCATAGGCGGCGAAACCGGGTACCATCGCCGCGAGCATCCGTGTCGTCCGGTGACGACCGTCACCGATGCGTCACGCCAGCGTCACTCGCCGATTCCATGAAGCCTGCCCGCCCTCGCCCGCCGCGCCGTATCCTCGCCCGCTTCGTCGCCGTCTCGTGGCGCGACCTCGCGCTGTCGATCGGCCCGACCGTGCTGCTCGCCGGCGCGGCCGTCTGGCTCGCGGTCAAGCTGATCCAGCCAGCACCGCCGTCCACGCTCGTGATTTCGTCCGGGCCGCCCGGCAGCACCTACTGGAACGCCGCCCAGAAATACAAGGCGATCCTCGCGAAAAACGGCGTCACGCTCGACGTTCAATCGTCCGAAGGTTCCGCGCAGAACCTCGCGCGACTGTCGAACCCGAACGCGCCGGTCGACGTCGGCTTCGTGCAGAGCGGCATCGGCCCGAAGGAGCGCGACGAGCATCTCGTGTCGCTCGGCAGTATCGGCTACGTGCCGCTCGCGATCATGTACCGCGGCCCGGTCGTCGGGCGCCTGTCCGACTTCAAGGGCAAGCGGCTCGCGCTTGGCGCGGAAGGCAGCGGCGCGCGCGAACTGAGCCTCGCGCTGCTGAAGATGAACGGCATCGTGCCGGGCGGCCCGACCGAGCTCCTGCCGACGGCCGGCGAGGACGCCGCGACCGCGCTGCTCGACGGCAAGATCGACGCCGCGTTCCTGTCGGGCGACTCGACGCAGATCCCGGTGATGGCGAAGCTGTTCCGCGCGCCGGGCGTGCACGTGTACTCGTTCACGCAGGCCGACGCGTATGCGCGGCGCTTTCCGTACCTGACCGCGATCACGCTGCCGATGGGCGTCTACGATCTCGGCCGCAACCTGCCGCCCGCCGACATCCACACGGTCGCGCCGACGATCGAACTCGTCGCGCGCGACTCGCTGCACCCCGCGCTGTCCGACCTGCTGATCGAGGCCGCGCGCGAAGTGCACGGCCACGCGACGATCCTGCAGCACGCGGGCGAATTCCCGTCGTCCGTCACGCGCGGCTTCCCGCTGTCCGACGATGCCGCCCGCTACTACAAGTCGGGCAAGACCTTCCTGTACCGGCGGCTGCCGTTCTGGGTCGCGAGCCTCGTCGACCGGCTGCTGGTCGTCGTCGTGCCGCTGATCGTCGTGCTGATCCCCGGGCTGCGGCTCGTGCCGTCGCTGTACGGCTGGCGCGTGCGCTCGCGCATCTACCGCTGGTACGGCGCGCTGATCGCGCTCGAGCGCAGCGCGCTCGGCGAACATACGGCCGACGAGCGCGTCAAGCTGCTCGACGAGCTGGACGACATCGAGGAAGCCGTGAACCGGATGAAGATGCCGCTCGCGTACGCGGGACAGTTCTACGTGCTGCGAGAGCACATCGGTTTCGTGCGCGAACGGCTCACCGCGCACGACCAGGATGCGCCGGCGGCCCCGCCCGGCGCCGGCAATCCGCCGGCACGCACGGAAACCGACCCGCCGCCGGCAGCCGGCGACGCCCCCCGGGCGACTCCCGGTTCCGCGTAAGCGAACGATCCGCGATCATTGCTGCATGCGCGCGCCGCCGCGTAACATGGAGGCCGCCGCCAGGCGCCGCACGCCCCACCCTCTGGAGAACGACATGACAACCGGCCTCGATACCGCCCAACCCGCCTGGTTCTTCGACTTCGTGTCGCCGTTCTCGTATCTGCTGCTCGAACAGCACGACAAATGGCCGGACGTGCCGTTCAACCCCGTCGCCGTCTCGCTGCCCGATCTGCAGCGCCACTGGGGCCAACGCCCGAGCGCCGACGTGCCGGCCAAACGCGTGTTCACGTACCGGCATGCGCTGTTTCGCGCGGAACAGCTCGGCATCCGCTTCAAGATGCCGCCCGCGCATCCGTTCGATTCCGACAAGGTCCTGCGCCTCGCGATCGCGCTGCGCGCCGATATCGTGACGGTACTGGAAATGTTCCGCTTCATCTGGCGCGAAGGGAACGACCCGTCGACGCCGGAAGGCTTCGCGGCGCTGTGCGAACGCGTCGGCGTCGGCCACGGCGACGAGCTGATCGAATTCGAGGAAACCGCTGCGCAACTGACCCGCAACACGGCCGACGCGATCGCGCTCGGCGTGTTCGGCGTGCCCACCTTCTGGATGAACAAGCAGCTGTTCTGGGGCGAGGACGCGCTGCCGATGGTGCTGTACTGCGCGCGCACGCCGAACTGGCTCGAATCGCGCGAGGTCAAGCGGATCAGCACGCTGCCGAAGGGCCGCGCGTGATGGCCGGTATCACGCACGGCAACGCGCGGCTGCGGTAAGGTTACGCGTCACCGGACTCACCCCCAATCGATGGAAGACGACGACCGTACCGCCTCGCTCGACATCTGGCTCGTGCGCGTGTTGCGCACGCTGCTGCTCGAGCGC
This sequence comes from Burkholderia sp. MSMB1835, assembly GCF_001526365.1. Classification (NCBI taxonomy): domain Bacteria; kingdom Pseudomonadati; phylum Pseudomonadota; class Betaproteobacteria; order Burkholderiales; family Burkholderiaceae; genus Burkholderia; species Burkholderia sp. MSMB1835. The sequence continues at coordinate 180,822 of NZ_LOYP01000043.1, read as the reverse complement.
AGCGTCACGCAGGCCGCGCTGCGGCTGAACCAGACGCAGCCCGCGATCAGCACCGCGCTGCGCAAGCTGCGCGAGACGCTGAACGACCCGATCCTCGTGCGCGGCAAATCCGGCATGGTGCCGACCGAGTACGGCGCGTCGCTGCTCGACGCCGCATCGCGCGCGCTGCGCGAGGTCGATTTCATCGCGACGCCGCACGGCGACTTCGATCCGTCGTCCGCGCGGCGCACGTTCCGCGTCGCCGCGCCCGACTACCTGAACGATTTCTTCATGCCGACGCTGATCGAGCGCTTTCGCGATGCGGCGCCGCATGCCCATCTGGAGATCGATTCGCTGAATCCCGCGCTCGACCACGCGGGTGCGCTCGAATCGGGCGCGCTCGATCTCGTGATCGGCAACTGGCCGAAACCCGACCCGCAGTTCGCGCGCCAGGACCTGTTCTCCGACACGATCGTGTGCCTGATGCGCGATGCGCATCCGCTCGCCCGCGTGCCGCTCACGCGCGACGCGTATGCGTCGGCCGCGCACGTCGCGCCCACCCCGTACACCGGCGACAAGCGCAACGCGATCGAGATCGGCCTGGCGCGCGCCCGCCTCACGCGGCGCATCGTGACGACGCTGCCGTACTTCGGGATCGTGCCGCAGGTGCTGCTGCAATCGGACCTGATCTTCACGACGACGCGCCGCTTCGCGACGCACTATGCGCAACTGCTGCCGCTCGTCGTCGTCGCGCCGCCCGTGCCGTTCCCGCGCATCAAGAGCTACCTGCTCACGCATCCGCAGCCCGATCGGCCGACCGACATCGCGTGGCTGTGCGCGCTGATGCAGAGCGTGTCCGACGAACTGACGGTCGCCCGCACGCGCAAGCGCTGAAGCGGCGCGACGCGGGACGCCCTCGCGCACGATCACGCAGCGCGGCCGCTCAGGCCGTGCAGAACGTTTCCTGAAGATGGGTCCAGCGCACGACGCCTGCCGCGTCGCGCTCGAACACGGCCGTCGCGCGCCGCGCGGGCAATTCGCCCGAGGCCGCATGCTGCGCTTCGACGTAGGTGAGCGTCACGTGCGACGCGCCGGCCGCGAGCACGCGAATGTCCGACAACGCGATCCGCAGCCCCGGCTTCGCGCCGCCGAGCTGCGCGAACAGTGCACGCAGGCCGTCGCGATCGAGCAGGCGGCCGTCGGTCAGGATCATCGTGAAACCGGTGGAGAAAGATGCGAGCAGCGCATCGAGCGCCGCGGGCGCGGTATCGGCGCCGGACAGCCAGCGCTCGATGGCGACGACGCTCGCATCGAGCGCGTCGAGATAGACCTGGTGATCGGACATGGTGCGTGCGCGAAAGACGCGCGGCCCGATGCCGCGCGATCCGTTCAGTGTAGGCAAAAACGCGCCGGCGTGCGCCGGGCGTATCGGCCGCGCGTCGTTATCGCGCGCAGCTGACGTCGTCGCGCGCGCGGCCCGCGGCGGCCGCCTTCGCATCGGCCACCGGCATGCCCGAGCGTGCCTGCAGCAGCTCCGCGCAGACGGCCACCGCGATCGCGCCCGGCGCCTTGTCGACGATGCCGGCGACGCCGATCGGACACACCATCTCGACGAGCCGCGCCGGATCCACGCCGCGCGCGGCGAGCCGGCGCTCGAACTTCACGCGCTTGGTGCGCGAGCCGATCATCCCGAAGTACGCGTAGTCGCGCCGCCGCATGATCTGCGCGGCGAGCGAGAAGTCGAGCGCGTGGTTGTGCGTCATCACGAGGAAGTACGCGCCGGGCGGCGCCGCGTCGACGACGGCCTCCGGCGTGTCGGTGGGCTCCGGCTGCACGTTCGGCGGGCATTCGTCCGGGAACAGCTCGTCGCGCGTATCGACCCACTGCACGACGCACGGCAGCGCGCCGAGCAGCGTGACGAGCGCATGGCCGACGTGCCCGGCGCCGAACAGCACGATGTGCATCGGCGCCGGCGCGCCGGTCGCGCGGTTGCGCTGGCCGGTGCCCGGCGCGAACGGCTGCAGTTGCGACGGCGCGCTGCCGCACACGCCGTCGCATCCCGCGACGGGTGCCGGCGACGCGGCACGCGGCGAACGAGCGCGGCCGTTCATGCCGGCCTCCCGCCGGCCATCCCGACGGCGCTGACCGCACCGTCGAGCCGAGCGCACGAAGCGGGCGTGGAGCGGCGGTTCATCGTCTCACCCTGCCCGAGCGGCGCTCGCCGCCCGTACCGCCTGCACCGCGCGCAGGATCGACTCGCCGGTGGCCGGCGCATCGAGCGGCGGATTCACCCGGTAATCGCCGACTGCCGCGATCGCATCGCGCACCGCGAAGAACACCGAGAACGGCAGCAGCAGCGGCGGTTCGCCGACCGCTTTCGAACGGTGGATGCTGTCCTCGACGTTGCGGTTCTGGAACAGCCGCACGTTGAACTCGGGCGGCGTGTCATTCACCGTCGGGATCTTGTACGTGGACGGCGCGTGCGTCATCAGCTTGCCGCCCGCGTTCCACCACAGCTCCTCGGTCGTCAGCCAGCCCATCCCCTGGATGAACGCGCCTTCGACCTGGCCGATGTCGAGCGCCGGGTTCAGCGACGCGCCCACGTCGTGCAGCGCATCGACGCGCAGCGTGCGCATCTCGCCCGTGAGCGTGTCGATCACGACTTCCGATACCGCCGCGCCGTACGAGTAGTAGTAGAACGGGCGGCCCTGCAGCTTCGACTGATCCCAATGCAGCTTCGGCGTCGCGTAGAAGCCGTCGGACCACAGCTGCACGCGCGCGAGATACGCCTTCGCGATCACCTCGCCGAACGGCACGCTCGCGCCGCCGATCCACACGAAGTCGTTGCCGAACTTCACGTCGGCCGCCTCGACCGTGCCGTCGCCGAACTGCTTCGCCGCGAACGCCGCGAGCCGCTCGCGCAACTGGCGCGCCGCATCCTGCGCGGCCTTGCCGTTCAGGTCCGAGCCCGTCGACGCGGCGGTCGCGGACGTGTTCGCGACCTTGCTCGTATCGGTCGCCGTCACGCGGATCCGGCCGAAGCGGATGCCGAGCTCGTGCGCGACCACCTGCGCGACCTTCGTGTTGAGCCCCTGCCCCATCTCCGTGCCGCCGTGGTTCACGAGCACCGAGCCGTCGGTGTAGATGTGCACCAGCGCGCCGGCCTGGTTGAAGTGCGTGACGTTGAACGCGATCCCGAACTTCACCGGCGTGAGCGCGATGCCCTTCTTCAGCACCGTGTTGCGTGCGTTGAATGCGCGCACGCCCGCGCGCCGCGCGCGGTAGTCGCTCGTCGTCTCGAGTTCGCCGAGCAGCTCGTGCAGCACGTTGTCCTCGACCGTCTGCCCGTACGGCGTCACGTTGCGTTCGGTCTTGCCGTACAGGTTCGCGTAGCGCACGTCGAGCGGATCGCGGCCGAGCGAGCGCGCGATGTCGTCGAGGATGTATTCGATCGCGAACGCGCCCTGCGGGCCGCCGAAGCCGCGGAACGCGGTGTTCGACTGCGTGTTGGTCTTGCCGCAGTAGCCGGCGATGTCGACGTCGCCGAGCCAGTACGCGTTGTCGAAGTGGCACACCGCGCGCGTCATCACCGGCCCCGACAGGTCGGCCGAGAAGCCGCAGCGCGACGTCATGTCGAGTGCGACGCCGTCGATGCGGCCGTCGTCGTCGTAGCCGACGTCGAAGCGGTAATGGAAATCGTGTCGCTTGCCGGTGATCATCATGTCGTCGTCGCGGTCCGGACGCAGCTTCACCGGGCACAGCAGCTTCCACGCGGCAAGCGCCGCGCAGCATGCGAACAGGCCCGACTGCGATTCCTTGCCGCCGAACCCGCCGCCCATCCGGCGGCATTCGACCAGCACGTTGTGCGACGCGACGCCGAGCACGTGCGCGACGAGGTGCTGCATCTCGCTCGGGTGCTGTGTCGAGCAGTACACGTGCATCCCGTCGTCGTCCTTCGGCACCGCGTACGCGATCTGCCCTTCCAGGTAGAACTGCTCCTGCCCGCCGAGCAGCATCTCGCCCGACTCGCGGTGCGGCGCGGCGGCGAGCCGCGCGGCCGCATCGCCGCGCGCGAGCTTCAGCGGCGGGATCACGTAGGTTTCGGCCTTGCGCGCTTCCTGTGCGGTCAGGATCGCGGGCAGCTCCTCGTAGTCGACCTGCGCGCGGCGCGCGGCGAGCCGCGCGGTTTCATGCGAGGTCGCGACGACGATGAACATCGGCTGGCCGACGAACTGCACGACGCCCTTCGCGAGCACCGGATCGTCGTGGATGATCGGCCCGCAATCGTTGACGCCCGGGATGTCGTCGGCCGTGAACACGGCGACCACGCCCGGCGTCGCGCGCACCGCGTCGAAGTTCATCGACACGATCTTCGCGTGCGGCTTCGCGGACAACCCGAGCGCCGCATGCAGCGTGCCCGCGACGAGCGGGATGTCGTCGGTGTAGGTGGCGCGCCCGCTCACGTGCAGGTGGGCGGATTCGTGCGCACGCGACACGTGCACTTGCGCGGCGTCGGCCTGCGGGTCGACGGTGCTGAGGAACGGTTCTGCTTGCTGGTTCATGTTCGGTGTTCTCCGTCTTCAGACGCGCGCCGCGTCGTTGGCAACTTCGGCGGCCACTTCGCGCACGTTCAGCGCCTGCGGCGGCAGCGGGTCGTGCGGACGCGTCTCGAGCCAGAAGCGATACATCAGATTCTTCGCGGTATCGAGACGATACGTGCTCGTCGCGCGCATGTCGGACAGCGGCTGGTAGTCGCGCTCGAGCGCCTGCATCGCGGCCTGCGCGGTGGCTTCGTGCCACTGTGCGCCGTCGAGCACGGCTTCCGTATGCGTGGCGCGCTTCGGCGTCGCCGCCATCCCGCCGAACGCGACGCGCGGCTCGCGGATCGTGTCGCCGTCCGCGATGAACGCGAACGCCGCGCACACGGCCGAGATGTCGGAGTCGAACCGCTTCGACAGCTTGTAGGTGCGGAACTGCAGCTTCGCGCGCGCGCCGGTGCGGGTCGGCACCTTCAAGCCGACGACGAACTCGTGCGGCGCCATGTCCTTTTGCTGATAGCCCGTGTAGAGCGCCTCGAGCGGCAGCTCGCGCACCGTGTCGCCGCCGCGCAGCACGACGCGCGCGCCGAGCGCGATCAGGCCCGGCATCGAATCGCCGATCGGCGAGCCGTTCGCGACGTTGCCGCCGATCGTGCCCGCATTGCGGATCGGCAGCGACGCGAAGCGCTTCCACATCTCGGTCAGCTCCGGGTACGTGCGGGCGAGTGCCGCATAGGCCTTCTCGACCGTCACGCCCGCGCCGATCTCGATCCAGTCGTCGCCGTCCACGACCTGCTGCAGTTCGGCGATCTGGCCGACGTAGATCAGATCGTCGAGGCGGCGCATCTGCTTGGTGACCCACAGGCCGATGTCGGTGCTGCCCGCGAGCATGCGCGCGTCGGGACGCTCGACCTTCAGCGCGGCCAGCGCGTCGAGCGTGCGCGGCGCGGCGAAGCGCGCGCCGTTGGCCGCCGTGTAGTCGAACGTGTCGTCGCGCTTGAGCGATGCGAGCGTGCGGGCAAGCGCCGCCGTGTCGACCACCGGCGACGGCGCCGACGCGCCTTCGCCGGCCGCACCTTCGCCGGCCGCGTCGAACATCCGCACCGCCGCATCGACGATCGGGCGATAACCGGTGCAGCGGCACAGGTTGCCGGTCAGCGCATCGGCGATCTCGGTGCGCGTCGGCACGTCCTTCGCCTTCGCGCACGCGTTGCCGCAGCCTTCGTGGCCGTGCTTCTCGTACAGCGCCCACATCGACATCACGAAGCCGGGCGTGCAGAACCCGCATTGCGAACCGTGGCAATCGACCATCGCCTGCTGCACCGGATGCAGCGCGCCGTCCGGCTGGCGCAGGTCCTCGACCGCCAGGAGCGCCTTGCCGTCGAGCGTCGGCAAGAACTGGATACACGCGTTGACGGCCTTGAACTCGACCGCACCGGCGTCGGTCAGTTCGCCGACGACGACCGTGCACGCGCCGCAGTCGCCTTCCGCGCAGCCTTCCTTGGTGCCGGTGCAATGTGCGTCCTCGCGCAGGTATTGCAGCACGGTGCGGGTCACGTCCGCGCCGCTCACTTCGCGGATCGCGTGACGATGGTAGAAGCGGATCGGCTCACTCATGTCTCGGTGTTTCTTCAAATTGGGGGGCTAGGCGGCCTGCGCGGAGCGCTCGACCGACGTTTTTCCGACAGTTTGCACGCTATCACCGTCAAATTCCGCAACCCATAGCCCATCACGCATGCGGCTCATATAACTGCCGCGATATGCGCGCCCGACCGCCCGCGCCCCTTGCCGCACGGTGCGCCGCGTCCGTTTCCGGCGCCCGCGACCGCCGGTCGTCTTCACGAACGGCAGGCAGTTAACTAAACGGTACCTGCGTGAAAACCGGTTCCATGGGAAAATCCCGATTCCCTTTTCCGCCGTTTTCCGTCCGATCCGTCATTCGTTCCGACCCCATGTCAACCGATTCCGCCACACCGCCGCACAGCGGGTTCGCGGTCACGCTGCAAATCGTGTCCGTCGTCTGCTTCACGTTCATCTGCTACCTGACCATCGGCCTGCCGCTTGCGGTGCTGCCGGGCTTCGTCCACGACGACCTCGGCTTTTCCGCGATCGTCGCGGGCGGCGCGATCAGCGTCCAGTATTTCGCGACGCTCGCATCGCGACCGCTCGCCGGGCGCCTCGCCGATACGCTGGGGCCGAAGCAGACGGTGCTGCGCGGGCTGGTCGGCTGCGGCGTGTCGGGCGTGCTGCTGCTCGTCGCGCTGCTGCTCGCGCACTGGCCGGTCGCGAGCCTCGTGCTGCTGATCGCGAGCCGGCTGGTGCTCGGCGTCGGCGAAAGCCTGTGCGGCACCGGCGCGATCCTGTGGGGCATCGGCCGGGTCGGCGTCGCACACAACGCGAAGGTGATCTCGTGGAACGGCATCGCGACCTACGGCGCGCTCGCGCTCGGCGCGCCGGTCGGCGTCGCGATCGCGCATACGCTGAATCCGGCGCTGATCGGCGTGATCGTGATCGCGCTGGCCGCGCTCGGCTTCTACCTCGCCCGCCTGATCGCCGCCGTGCCGCTCGTGCACGGCGAACGGATGTCGTATGCGAGCGTGTTCACGCGCGTGCTGCCGCACGGCCTCGGCCTCGCGCTCGGCTCGGCCGGCTTCGGCTCGATCGCCACGTTCGTCACGCTGTACTACGCGGCGCGCCACTGGCCGAACGCCGCGCTGTCGCTGACCGTGTTCGGCACGCTGTTCATCGGCGCGCGCCTGCTGTTCGCGAACACGATCAAGACCCACGGCGGCTTCCGCGTCGCGATCGTGTCGTTCGCGTTCGAATGCGCGGGCCTCGTGCTGTTGTGGCTCGCGCCGGTGCCGCACGTCGCGCTCGTCGGCGCGGCACTGACGGGCTTCGGCTTCGCGCTGATCTTCCCGGCGCTCGGCGTCGAGGCCGTCGCGCTCGTGCCGCCCGCGAGCCGCGGCGCGGCGCTGTCCGCGTATTCGGTGTTCCTCGACCTGTCGCTCGGCATCACCGGCCCGCTCGCCGGCTATGTCGCGGGTGCGTTCGGCTATCCGCAGGTGTTCCTGTTCGCGGCGGTGGCGGCCGCCGGGGGCGTCGCGCTGTCGATGGTGCTGTATCAGCGGCAGGCGCGCGTGGCGGGAAGCGGCGCGGCGGCCTGAGAGACGCGACGCGCGTTGGCGCACGCACAACGCGCATCACCGCAGCAGCACGTTGAAGTCCCGCAATACGCGGGCCGCATCGGGGTGATGCCTGAACGGAACGGCGTTCCCGAGCGAGAGCTTGTGCTCGGCACGATCGAAGAGCACGAGCGCTTCCGACGTGTTGAGATGGCGCGACATGTACAAAAATCCGTCGACGCGACGGGGATGCCGGTGGACGGCTAGCGACCATTGTTGCGGCACGTCGTACGGCACGATGGTCGACAGCGCGCCGTCGCCCCCGAGGTTTTTCAGCGGCAAGCCGTGCAGGACGGCCACGGTCAGCGGCGCGCCGTCGAATGAAAGTACGTGGCGATCGAGTTCGGTCGTCACGAGCGGAAAACCGCCCAGCACCAGATCGGCGACTTCGTCATGCAGCACCGTCTCCGCGAACGCGCAATGCAGATCGAAGCCGAAATAGCTGGTGCCGTACCCCCGCCGCTTGCGCGGATCGTCGAAACGATTGCCGCCCGACTTTCCGAAGTACGGCTCGCCGGTCGCATATCGCGAGATGCGCACCAGCGTTGCCGGCGCGACCTCGCGGATGACAAGCGCCGCGCTCGCGAAATGTTCGCCCGGTGCCGTCAGCAAGCGCGGCTCCTAGCGTTCGCGGAATGCCGCAGCGGCACGTTCGACATCGTCGAGCTTGCCGCGCGACAGCGCGACGAGCGGGGTGACGTTGCCCAGCGACGCCTTGGGCGTCGTGAAGAACTGCCATTTGCTCCAGCCGGGCAAATCGCCAAGACACTGCGTGACCCGCCCCAACGTCTTGCGATCGACGTCTCCCGCCAGATAGAAAGCCGGATAGTACTGTGCGGCGCCGACATCGACCGCGAAGATGCGGCCCGACCCGACCGCCTTGCTCAGCGCCTGCCGCGTCATGCCGAGCCCCGTCCACGTCTGCGCGGCGGACAGCAGCCGGCCATCGGCAACCAGCGCGCGCCGTTCGGCCTGCACCTGCCGCTCGAGATCGGCGACGCCGGCATCCGCGCGTGCAGCCGTCCCCCGCTTCTGCCGGCCGGCCGGCTTCCTGTCGCGTGTCGCGGCAGCGGCGATGCCGAAGGTGATCGTGCCGGCCAGATCGATGACCTGCGCGATGCCCACCTTGAACAGGTGCCCCAGTTGCTCGTCCGACAGCGCGAGCAGTGCGCGGGCGCGATCGGGGCCGAGCATGGTCGCGGCGCCGACCGCGCTGCGCAGCGCCTCCTCCGTCTCGACATCGAGAACCGCAGCCGCGCCTTCGAACACATGAGCTTGCGTGACCATCCTGACCTCCTGATCCAACCGGACGATCAAGCGTAGCCCCGAATCGAAACCAAGTCAACCAAGTCAACCATACGAATCAGCTTTCCGAGCCTCCGGCAGCGCCGTCGGCATTGCGTCACACCGTCCGCAGAAACAACCGGCGCGTGAGATCGAACGCGACGAGATTGCCGGCCACCACGAGCAGCAGCCCGATCACCGCGAGCGGCGACCACCGGTAGCCCTCGAACACCGTCGACACGGCCAGCGCGACGATCGGGAACAGCACCGTGCAGTACGCGGCGCGCTCCGGCCCGATCCGGCCGACGAGCGTCAGGTAGGCGGTAAAACCGATCACCGAGCCCGGCACGGCCAGGTACACGAGCGCGCCGAGATAGCGCGGGCTCATGTCGAGCGTGAACGGCATGCCGGCCGCCGCGCTGCCGACGGTCAGGATCGCCGCGCCGATCAGCATCGCCCAGCCGTTGGTCGCGAGCGGGTGCAGCCCCATCGACTGCATCCGGCTCGACAGCAGGTTGCCCGCCGAGAAACACATCGTGCCGGCGAACGCGATCGCGAGCCCGATCCACGTCGCGTGGTCGTCGAGATGGCCGGCCATCTGCTGCCAGAACAGGCATGCGATGCCGGTCAGGCCGAGCAGCGCGCCCGCGATCGCCGACGGCCGCAGCGGGCGGCCCATGAACAGCCGGCCGTTGATCGAGTTCAGCAGCGGCGCGGTCGAGAAGATCACCGCGACGAGCCCGCTCGGCACAACTTGCTCCGCATAGTAGAAGCACAGGAAATTCAGGCAGAACAGCGCGAAGCCCTGCGCGACGAGAAAGCGCCACGCTTCGCGCGGCGGGCGCACCGGCCGGCGCATCACGCGCAGCAGCGCGAACAGCACGGCGGCCGCGAGCCAGAAGCGCCATGCGATCGACACGGGCGGCGGCACCGAGCCGAGTTGCCACTTGATCGCGATCCAAGTGGTGCCCCAGATCAGCACGGTGACGAAATAAAGCGACAGGTTCATGGCGGCAATTCGGGAAATCGGGTGAATCGGGATCCCGACTATGCCGCCGCCCCGCGCGTGCCGATTGTCCGGAATTGCGGTCTTTTTCGGGACGCCGCACACGCCGTCGCGCGGCCGCTTATACTCGGCGCATCATGAGTCTCTCCCTCTGCGCCCCGCCCGTCGACCGCGCCGCCGCCCTGGCCGGCGGCGAGCTGCCGTTCGGCCTGCAGTCGGTCTGCCGCACCCTCGCCGACGCGAACGCGACGCTCGAGCGCTTCGCATGGCTCGGCGACCATCTCGCGATCGCCGAATGGACGCGGATCACCGACGAAAGCGAGACGATCTACGAGCAGCCCGGCCACCACACGCTGTCGTGCTACCTCGACGGCGGCTACCGGACCGAGCGCCAGCGCGTGCCGCGCTACGGCGCGCCGAGCCTGCTGTGCGCATTGCCGGGCGACCATGAATCGCGCTGGTGGGTGCGTGGCGAAATGCATTTCGTCCACCTGTATTTCCTGCCCGAACACTTCACGCAGCGCGCGATCCGCGAGCTCGACCGCGAACCGCGCGAACTGAAGCTGGCCGATCGCACCTATTTCGAGGATGCGCGCGTCGCCGCGCTGCTGCGCTCGCTCGCGCTCGACGGCTGGGACGATGCCGACGACCGGCTACGCGCGAACGAAACCGCGCATGACGTGCTGAGCCTGCTGCTGCGCGGCCAGAGCACGACGCGCACCGACACGTCGTTCCGCGGCGGGCTCGCGCCGGCGGTGCGCCGCCGCGTGCGCGACTACATCGACACGTACCTGACGCAGCCGCTGACGCTCGGCGAACTCGCCGAGGTCGCCGCGCTGTCCGAATACCACTTCTCGCGGATGTTCCGGCTGTCGTTCGGCCGCGCGCCGCACGCCTGGGTGGCCGAGCAACGGCTCGCCCGGGCCCGCGAGCTGCTGCGCACGACGGCGCTGCCGCTCGCGCAGATCGCGGCCGACTGCGGCTACGCGAACGCCGGCCACTTCAGCCATCGCTTTCGCGACGCGCACGGCACGACACCGAATACGTACCGGCGCGCGATGCAGGGCCGCTGAGCGCGGCCCTGTGCCGCCTTTGCGCGCTTACGCGCCGCGCCGCGACAGTTCCTGTTCGAGCGCGGCGACACCGGCCGGCAGGTCGACCGGCACCTTCAGGTCGACCATCGTGCGACCGAACGCATGCAGCGTGCGGAACAGGTTGTGTTCGCGGCACTGCTCGCCCATCTGTCCGATCCGCACGATCGGCAACCCGAACGACCCCGAGATCTCGACCTGGTACTGCTTCGAGATATGGCCGCAGACCATCCCCGGCGTGAGCCCCTCGGGCGTCTCGATCCCGACCACCGAATTGAGCCGGCAGTCCTTCGGCGCATAAAGCTTGAGCCCCATCGATTCGACGCCCGCCTGCAGCGCCAGCGAGCAGCGCAGGTGGCGCGCGAAGCGGCTTTCGAGCGTCTCCGCGCAGACGAGCCGCAGCGCCTCGTGCAGCGCGAGCACGCCCGACACGGGCGCCGTGTAGTGATAGCCGGCGTTGTGCCAGAAGTTCTCCGCGAGCGCCATGTCGAGGCACCAGTGCGCATTCGGCTCGGGGCGCTGCTTCATGCGTTCCCACGCGGCATCGGAAAACGCGATCAGCGACACGCCCGGAATCGACGACAGCCCCTTCTGGCCGCCGGTGATCACCGCGTCGATGCCCCACGCGTCCATCTCGAGCGGCATCGTCGACAGCGTGCACACCGCATCGACGACCACCAGCGCGCCGGCCGCCTTCGCGAGCGCGGCGATGTCGCGCAGGTCGCGGTTCCATACCGTGTTCGACGTCTCGCCCTGCACGATCGTGACGATCTCGGGCCGCTCGCGCGCGATCGCGTCGGCGATCTCGTCGAGGCTCGCGACCGCGCGGTCGGCGACTTCGAGCGTCGCGACGTCGGCGCCGACACGCGTGGCCATCTCGGCCATCCGCGCGCTGAAGAAGCCATTGCGGATCGACAGCACGCGCGTGCCGCGCCACGCGAGGTTCGAGATCGCCATTTCCATCGCGGCCGAGCCCGGGCCCGCGACGCCGAGCACCCACTTCGTGCGGGTCTGGAACACGTAGCGCGCCATCTCCTTCACCTGCTCGATGATCTTCGCCATCGTCGCGCCGAGGTGATTGATCACGATCGTGTTCGCCTTGGCCACGGCGGCCGGGATCGGAACCGGGCCGGCCCCCATCATCAGCAGCGGTTCTTCGGGCAGGATCGCGTCGAGCGGCACGACGACGGGACAGGGAATCGGCGAATAATCGATGGACATGGCTGGAAAATGATGAGGGAAGAAAAATGCCCGGACGCCGGCGGCATGGCACGGCGAACTGTCGATCATTCCGCGTTCCGCCGCCCCGCGCAAGAGGCACGCACGTCCGGACAGCGCGACGCCGGCCGGTCGCCGGACCGGGCCAGCCGGTCGCGCCGCGACCTGCCGGATTGAAAAAGGGATTGCCGGCCGTTTCCGAAACGGTTCCATTCGGGTTCCGCCCGCACGATTTTCTCCGCCAATATCGGCAACGGTTCGCCGAAACCGCCGGTTCAGCCCGATTCTCGGATCGAACGAAATGGAGCGGCCACCTGATACAAATCGCGGAGCGAATTCGATACACAAAATCCGAACGTGGAAAAAACATCCATTATTGCGGCATGTATTGGGGAGCGACGCCGAAATCGCCCTGTCACGGTTCGCACGAATTTAGCCCAACACGTTGATTGGAATAGGTAATCCGGGCCACCTCGACGCATATTCCAATATCGCGCCGTTTTCCCCCTGGCGTTCTTGCTGCATTGCAGCGTTAAACCGGTACTCGCGATTTCGATTTTACGCAAGCCGCCCCTTTTCTCAGGTTGACGGATATCGGTTCCGTATTGAACAATCGTCTGCGGAATCGAAATTCGATTTTCGATACGAGGGAGAGCTGGGGCCGCGCAATGCGCTTTCGATGTCGTGCGGCGATAAATCACAACCAAAATCAATCAACCGGGCCAAAAATACGCAAGCCATGAACCAGATTCAGACCATGCGTGTATTCGTCTGCGTCGCCGAACAGCAAAGCTTTCGGCGCGCGGCGCACCATCTCGGCGTGTCCAATGCGCTCGTCACGCGTTCGATCGCGATGCTCGAGGGCCATCTGAACACACGGCTGATCCATCGCACCACGCGCAACCTGTCGCTCACCGAGGCCGGCGTGCGCTACCTCGATGGCTGCCGCGCGCTGCTCGAGGAATTCGACCACCTCGAATCGTCGGTCGCGCATGCGGTGCGCGAACCGGCCGGCACGCTGCGCGTCGTCGCGTCGGGGCTGCTGTCGCCGCTGGCGCTGACGCCGCTCGTCAGCAGCTTCCGGCACCGCTATCCGGAGCTGCGCGTGCAGCTGACCGTCGCCGAAGGGCCGCTCGACGTGCTCGATTCGGGCTACGACGTCGGCATCGTCACCGGCACCCGGCTCGACGGCAACCCGTCGCTGATCGGCCATGCCCTCGCGCCGAATCCGTTCGTCGCGTGCGCGGCGCCGGCCTATCTCGACCGTCGCGGCGAGCCGCGCGTGCCCGACGATCTACCGGGCCACGACTGGGTCACGCTCGCGCCGCACCAGCACGCGCCGACGTGGCAACTGGTCGGTCACGACGGCGTCGCCCATTCGGTCACGGTGCGCCCGGCCTGCACGGTCAACCAGCTCGCGCTCGTGCAGGCGGCGGCCGTGGCCGGCGCCGGCATCGCGGTGCTGCCCGAGCCGTGCGTGGCCGACGCGCTCAACCACGGCACGCTCGTGCGGCTGATGGCCGGCTACCGGATCGACGATCCCGACGCGCAGTTGTCGCTCGTCTATCCGAACCGCCAGTACGTGCCGGCCCGCACGCGCAGCTTCGTCGAGCATGCACTCGAGCACTTCGGCGCGTCGTCCGCCCGCGAACGGACGGACTACGGCTTCCTGCGGCCGGCGCGCGGGCCCGAACACGCCGACATCGTCACGGGCCTGCAGTAAACTGCGCGCGTCAGCCATTGGAGGTGCAGCGTGCGCGTGATCCTGTTCAGCAGCCGGCAGTACGACGACGATTCATTCACCGCCGCCAACCGGCAGTTCGGCTATCGGCTGCACTTCCAGCCGTCGCACCTCGACGCGGAAACGGCGATCCTCGCGCACGGCTATGACGTCGTCTGCCCGTTCGTCAACGACACCGTCGATGCGGCCGTGCTCGAGCGGCTCGCCGACGGCGGCACGCGGCTGATCGCGCTGCGCTCGGCGGGCTTCAACCATGTCGACCTCGCCGCCGCCGAACGGCTCGGCGTCGCGGTCGTACGCGTGCCCGCGTATTCTCCGCATGCGGTCGCCGAGCACGCGGTCGCGCTGATCCTCGCGCTCAACCGCCGCCTGCCGCGCGCCGTCGCACGCACGCGCGAAGGCGATTTCTCGCTGAACGGCCTGCTCGGCTTCGACCTGCACGGCAAGACCGTCGGCGTGATCGGCACCGGCATCATCGGCAGCGTGTTCGCGAAGATCATGATGGGGTTCGGGATGCATGTGCTCGCGCACTCGGTGCCGCCGTACAACGATGAGCTGATCGCGTTCGGCGCGCGCTACGTCGAGCTCGACGAGTTGTTGCATCACGCCGACATCGTCAGCCTGCATTGCCCGCTGCTGCCGTCGACACACCACCTGATCAACGAACGCACGCTCGCGCGGATGAAGCACGGCGCGATGCTGATCAACACGGGGCGCGGCGGCCTCGTCGATGCGCAGGCGCTGGTCGACGCGCTCAAGAGCGGCCAGCTGGGCCATCTCGGGCTCGACGTGTACGAAGAGGAAAGCGGGCTCTTCTTCGAGGATCACTCCGACCTGCCGCTGCAGGACGACGTGCTCGCGCGCCTGCTGACGTTCCCGAACGTGATCGTCACGTCGCATCAGGCATTCTTCACGCGCGAGGCGCTGGCCGAGATCGCGCACACGACGCTGCTGAACATCGAGGCATGGCATGCGGGCGCGCCGCAGAACGTCGTCATGCCAAACCGTTGAAAAACAGCCCGTTTGACGGCCAGCAGCGCATCCGCAATCGTTTGCTCTTGCCCGTTGCTGCGCACCGCACCCAACCTCGTCAACAATTCAGCGCATTGTTTCGCCCGAAGTAACGTTTCGTGCGCGCCGTCTGTTATCGTTGCGCCGACGTCCTTCCCTGCCTTTGCCGCTCATGCGTTTCGACGATTCCGACATCGCCGCCGTCTATCGCGCCATCTTCGAACGGCGCGACATGCGCCACTTCACGCCGGCGCCCGTCGATCCGGCCGTGCTCGCGCGGCTGCTGCGCGCGGCGCATCACGCACCGAGCGTCGGCTTCATGCAGCCGTGGCGCTTCATCCGCGTCACCGATCCCGCATTGCGCACCGCCATTCACGCGCTGGTCGAGGCCGAGCGCCGCGCGACCGCCGACGCGCTCGGCGAGCGTCAGGACGAGTTCATGCGGCTGAAGGTCGAGGGCGTGCGCGAATGCGGCGAGCTCCTGGTCGTCGCGCTCGCCGACGGCCGCGAGCGCCATGTGTTCGGCCGCCGCACGCTGCCGGAAATGGATCTGGCATCCGCCGCGTGCGCGATCCAGAACATGTGGCTCGCGGCGCGCGCGGAAGGCCTCGGGATGGGCTGGGTGTCGCTGTTCGATGTCGATGCGCTGCGCACGCTGCTGCGAATGCCCGACGGCGCGAAGCCGATCGCCGTGCTGTGCGTCGGGCACGTCGATGCGTTCTATGCGAAGCCGATGCTCGAAGCCGAACGCTGGGCCGCGCGGATGCCGATCGAAGCCTGCCTGTTCGAGAACGGCTGGGACGCGCCGGCGGCGATCGACGGGGCCGGATCGGCTGCGTCGCCGGCGGATACCGAAATGAAAAAGAATTCGGGCGCGATGCCCGACGGAACGCCCGAACGCATCGCCTGATGCACGGTTCGGCAGCCACCGTCGCGCCGCCGCCGAATCGCCGCCGATCCAACCGGAGGAGCCTTCCGCCCGCCGCCCCGTCGCACGCCGGCAACAACTGTTTTGGCCCCAAGCATAGGGGTTTTCACTGAAGTAGAATCGCGGCTGACGTTCGCCCGACCGACCGCCCGTCCCGCGCATCCCGCGCCTGGCTCGAGCGGCATCCTTTCCCGAGCCTACCGCGATGCCCCTGCCTCTTTTCGCCCTTGCCGTCGCCGCATTTGGAATCGGTACCACCGAATTCGTGATCATGGGCCTACTGCCGAACGTCGCGCGCGACCTCGGCGTGTCGATCCCGGCCGCCGGGATGCTCGTGTCGGGCTATGCGCTCGGCGTGACGGTCGGCGCACCGATCCTCGCGATCGTCACCGCGAAGATGCCGCGCAAGCGTGCGCTGATGGGCCTGATCGGGCTGTTCATCGCAGGCAACCTGTTCTGCGCGATCGCGCCCGGCTACGGGGTGCTGATGGCCGCGCGCGTCGTCACCGCGTTCTGCCACGGCGCGTTCTTCGGGATCGGCTCGGTCGTCGCGAGCAACCTCGTCGCGCCGAACCGCCGCGCGCAGGCGATCGCGCTGATGTTCACCGGCCTCACGCTCGCGAACGTGCTCGGCGTGCCGCTCGGCACCGCGCTCGGCCAGGCGTACGGCTGGCGCGCGACGTTCTGGGCCGTCACCGGCATCGGCCTCGTCGCGGCCGCGGCGCTCGCGGTATGCCTGCCGAAAAACCTCGCGATGCCCGACACCAGCATCACGCGCGAATTCGGCGTACTCAAGCACCCGCAGGTGCTGATGGTGCTCGGCATCAGCGTGCTCGCGTCCGCGAGCCTGTTCAGCGTGTTCACGTACATCACGCCGATCCTCGAGGACGTGACGGGCTTCTCGCCACGCCAGGTCACCTACGTGCTGCTGCTGTTCGGCCTCGGCCTGACGGTCGGCGGCACGCTCGGCGGCAAGCTCGCCGACTGGCGCCGGATGCCGTCGCTGATCGCGACGCTCGCGCTGATCGGCATCGTCCTCGCACTGTTCGCGGGCACGATGCACGTGCCGTTCGCCGCGCTCGCGACGATTTTCGTGTGGGGCATCCTCGCGTTCGCGATCGTGCCGCCGCTGCAGATCATGATCGTCGATCGCGCGAGCGACGCGCCGAACCTCGCATCGACGCTGAACCAGGGCGCGTTCAACCTCGGCAACGCGACCGGCGCGTGGCTCGGCGGCATGGCGATCGGCTCCGGCGTGTCGCTCGTGAACCTGCCGTGGGTCGGCGTCGCGATGGCCGTCGCCGCGCTCGCGCTCACGCTGTGGTCGGCGTCGCTCGAACGCCGCCCGGTGGCCGTGCCGACCGAGTACGTATGACATAACCCTCATGCGATCGTTGCGGACACAACGCCATCCGAACCTGATGGCCTTCATGGACCTTTCAACGATCGCGGTGTAGCATCGCGGCCGATGAAAGCCATTCTCAATCGCGATTTCCTCGCGCTGATCCTGAGCGTCGCGGTCGTCGGCCTCGGCACCGGCGCCACGCTGCCGCTCACTGCACTTGCACTGACCGAAGCCGGACACGGCACCAACGTCGTCGGCATGCTGACGGCCGCGCAGGCCCTCGGCGGCCTCGCGATCGTCCCGTTCGTCACCGCGCTCGCGCGGCATATCGGCGCGCGCCGCGCGATCGTCGTGTCGGTCGTGCTGCTCGCGGCCGCCACCGCGCTGATGCAGTTCACGTCGAACCTGGTCCTGTGGGGCGTGCTGCGCGTGCTGTGCGGCGCCGCGCTGATGCTGCTGTTCACGATCGGCGAGGCGTGGGTCAACCAGCTCGCCGACGATTCGACGCGCGGCCGCGTCGTCGCGATCTACGCGACCAATTTCACGCTGTTCCAGATGGCGGGCCCCGTGCTCGTCAGCCAGATCGCCGGCGCGACGAGCATCCGCTTCGCGCTGTGCGGCGCGCTGTTCCTGCTCGCGCTGCCAACGCTCGCGACGATCCGCCGTGCGCCGCTCGCCGGCGACGACGCGCATCACGACGCGCACGGCCGCTGGCTCGACGTGCTGCCGCGCATGCCCGCGCTGATCATCGGCACCGGCTTCTTCGCGCTGTTCGACACGCTCGCGCTGTCGCTGCTGCCGCTCTACGCGATGGATCACGGCGTCGCGAGCGCGACCGCCGTGCTGCTCGCGTCGATCATGCTGTTCGGCGATACCGCGATGCAGTTCCCGATCGGCTGGCTCGCGGACAAGCTCGGCCGCGAACGCGTGCATCTCGGCGCCGGCTGGATCGTGCTCGCGGGCCTGCCGCTGCTGCCGTTCGTGATCGCGAACCCGTGGCTGTGCTGGCCGCTGCTGTTCGTGCTCGGCGCGGCGGCCGGCAGCATCTATACGCTGTCGCTCGTCGCGTGCGGCGAACGTTTCCGCGGCGCGGCGCTCGTCACCGCGAGCTCGCTCGTGTCGGCGTCGTGGAGCGCCGCGAGCTTCGGCGGCCCGCTGGTTGCGGGCGCGTTGATGGAGCAACTGGGCAGCAACGCGCTGGTCGGCGTGCTGGTCGCCTGCGTCGCCGCGTTCGTCGCGGCCGCGTTGTGGGAACGACGCGCGGCGGTGCAACGCGCGGTCTGATGCAGATTGGCGTTGGCGTTGGCGTTGGCGTTGGCGTTGGCGTTGGCGTTGGCGTTGGCGTTGGCGCGCAACATCATGCATCGATACGCGTCGGCCCGCTCGCACCCATGCTCCGATAAACGAAAAACGGCCCGCGCAATGCGGACCGCCCCGTCATGCCGTACTAGCGTGGCCGGCCTGCGCGCGACTTCTCGCGCTGCGGTCCGTCAAGCACGCCGCGCCGGCAAAATCTTGCCTGCACACGTGCCGAAGCCGACGCGATAGCCGTCGCCCTGGCACCATCCCTTCAGCGTCAGCTCGTCGCCGTCCTCGATGAACGTGCGGCTGCCGCCGCCGTTCAGCGCGACCGGCTCCTTGCCGTTCCACGTCAGTTCGAGCAGGCTGCCGAACGAATCCTTGGTCGGCCCGCTGATCGTGCCCGAACCCATCAGGTCGCCCACGCGCGTGTTGCAGCCGGCCACCGTGTGATGCGCCAACTGCTGCGCCATTGTCCAGTACATGTGCTTGAAATTCGTGCGGCAGATCGACGTCGCTTCGGCCGCCCCCTCGGCGCGCAGCGTCACTTCGAGCGCGATGTCGAACGCATGCTTGCCCGCATGCCGCAGATACGCGAGCGGCTGCGGCGACTGCTCCGGCTGCGCGACGCGAAACGGTTCGAGCGCGTCGAGCGTGACGATCCACGGCGAGATCGTCGTCGCGAAGCCCTTCGAGTTGAACGGGCCGAGCGGCACGTACTCCCACTGCTGGATGTCGCGCGCGCTCCAGTCGTTCAGCAGCACCATCCCGAAGATATGCGCTTCCGCATCCTCGCACGCGATCGGCTCGCCGAGCGCATTGCCCTGGCCGACGATGAAGCCCGTCTCCAGTTCGATGTCGAGCTTGCGGCACGCGCCGAACACCGGGCGCTCCTGGTCGGGCAGCTTCAGTTGCCCGTTCGGGCGCCGCACCGGCGTGCCGCTCACGACCACCGACGACGCACGGCCGTTGTAGCCGATCGGCATTTCCGACCAGTTCGGCAACAGCGCATTCTTCGGATCGCGAAACATCGAGCCGACGTTGGTCGCGTGCTCCTTCGACGAATAGAAATCGGTGTAGCCGGGAATCTCGACCGGCAGATGCAGCGTCGCATCGCGCTGCGCGACGAGCACCTGCGCGCGCAGCACCGCATCGTCGCGCAGCCGCGCGTTGTCGCGCGAGAACAGGTTCGACAACTGCACGCGCACGCTGCGCCACGCGTCGCGGCCGAGTGCGATGAACGCGTTGAGCGTCGGCGCGGCGAGTGCATCGGCGCCGGCCGGCAGCGTCAGGAGGCCCGCACGCGCGAGCGCGGCGAGATCGACGATCCGGTCGCCCAGCGCGACGCCCGCACGGCGCGCCGGTTGCTTCGCATCGCTGAAGATCCCGAACGGCAGGTTCTGGATCGGGAAATCGCAGGCGGGATCGTTCGCCGTGTCGACCCAGCTCTTGCGAGCCGGGTCGAGCGTCGCGCGCCAGTCTTGGGTATCGCTCACTTTTGCTCCGGATTGAAGTGTTTCTTGATGCCTTGCCAGCATTCGAAGTAATCGGCCTGCAGCTGAGCGGTGTCGAGCGCGTAGCGCGTCGGCCGGATCAGCGTGCGGGTTTCGAACATGAACGCCATCGTCGCGTCGACCTTGTGCGGCTTCGTCGTATCGCTCGCGGACGCCTTCTCGAACGTGTCCGCATCGGGACCGTGGCCCGACATGCAGTTGTGCAGGCTCGCGCCGCCCGGCACGAAGCCCTCGGCCTTCGCGTCGTACGCGCCGTGCACGAGCCCCATGAACTCGCTCGCGACGTTGCGGTGGAACCACGGCGGGCGGAACGTATCCTCGGCCGCGAGCCAGCGCGGCGGGAAGATCACGAAGTCGATCGTGTCGACGCCCGGCGTGTCGCTCTGTGCCTGCAGCACGAGGAAGATCGACGGATCGGGATGGTCGAAGCTGATCGAGCCGATCGTGTTGAACAGGCGCAGGTCGTATTTATACGGTGCGTAGTTGCCGTGCCACGCGACGACGTCGAGCGGCGAATGGCCGATGTCCGCGCGCCAGAGGCGCCCGTTCAGCTTCGCGACGAGTTCGAACGCGCCTTCGCGATCCTCGTACGCGGCCTGCGGCGTGAGGAAGTCGCGCGGGTTCGCGAGCCCGTTCGAGCCGATCGGGCCGAGATCCGGCAGGCGCAGCAGCGCACCGAAGTTCTCGCAGATGTAGCCGCGCGCGTCGCCGTCCGGCAGCGCGACGGTAAAGCGCACGCCGCGCGGAATCACCGCGATCTCGAACGGCTCGACGTCGAGCCGGCCCAATTCGGTCGCGATGAACAGGCGCCCCTGCTGCGGCACGATCAGCAGTTCGCCGTCCGCGCTGTAGAAGAAGCGGTCCTGCATCGAGCGGTTCGCCGCATACAAGTGGATCGCGCAGCCGTTCATCGCGGCGGCCGAGCCGTTGCCGGCCATCGTGACCAGCCCGTCGACGAAATCGGTCGGCTCGACCGGCATCGGCAGCGGATCCCAGCGCAACTGGTTCGGCGGCGTCGGCGGCACGTCGGCCGAATCGCCGAATTCCGACACGAGCCGCTGCGGGCCCGCGTACGGCTCGAACGGCCGGTGCACGGCGGCCGGGCGAATCCGGTACAGCCACGCGCGGCGGTTGTGGCCGCGCGGCGCGGTAAACGCGGTGCCCGACAACTGCTCCGCGTACAGCCCGTACGGCGCGCGCTGCGGCGAGTTGCGCCCGTGCGGCAGCGCGCCGGGCAGCGCCTCGGTCGCGAATTCGTTCGCGAAACCGCTCAGGTAGCCGGCGGTCGCCGGTGTCGACAGGTCAAGCGTCATCGTTTCCTTTCTCCATCAATTCAGGGCCGCGTTCGGCGCCTGCGCGCCGCTGCGCCGCGTGACGCCCGCCAGGCCCAGCACGAACAGCGCCGAGCACAGCACGGGCACCGCGGCCGCGTGGAACAGCGCGCCGTTCGACCAGTTGAGCGCAATCAGTTGCCCGCCGACGAGCGGCCCGAGCACCGAGCCGATCCGGCCGATGCCGAGGCTCCAGCCGATGCCGGTCGAGCGCAGCGACGTCGGGTAATACTGGCCCGCGAGCGCGTTCACGGCCGGCTGCCCGCCGACGACGCAGAACCCGCCCGCGAACACGACGACCAGCAGCCACGGCAGTGCATGCGCGACCGAGCCGATCAGCCCCACCGACACGGCCGCGCACGCGAAGCACGCGAACAGCACGCGCACGAAACCGTGACGTTCGATGAACCAGCCGAGCGACAGCGTGCCGATCACGCCGCCCGTCTGCAGCACCGTGCCGACGATCACCGCCGTGCTCGGCGAATAGCCGGCGTCGCGCATCACGGTCGGCAGCCAGTTCGACAGGAAGTACAGGTCGATCAGGTTCATGAAGCTGATGGCCCACAGCAGCAGCGTGACCGGCAGGCGGCCGTGGCGGAACAGCTCGGCGACCGGCGCGCCGCTCGCGGCACGCTCGCGCACGACGAGCCGCGTATTCGCATCGATGCCGGCTTCCGGCGCGAATCGCGCGAGCCAGTCGCGCGCCTGCGCGACGCGCCCTTTCAGCACCAGGAACTGCAGCGACTCCGGCAGCCGCGCGAGCATCGCGATCGTCAGCACGAGCGGCACCGCACCGCCGACGAAGAACACCGAACGCCAGCCCAGCGCCGGAATCAGCGCCGCGCTGATGAAGCCGCCGACCGCCGCGCCGAGCGTGAAGCCGCACGACACGATCATCATCCGCTTCACGCGATGCGCGGCCGGGCTGAACTCGCCGACCAGCGCCATCGCGTTCGGCATGATGCAGCCGAGGCCGAGGCCGGTGACGAAGCGCAGCGCCATCAGCACGGGAATCGAGCTCGCGAACGGCGTCGCGAGCATCGTCGCCGCGAAGAACAGCGTCGAGCCGATCAGCACCGGGCGCCGGCCGATCCGGTCGGCCAGCACCGACAGCCCGAGCGCGCCGAGCAGCATCCCGAACAGGCTCGCGCTGAACACCGGCCCGAGCGCCTGCTTCGGCACGCCCCATTCGGCGATCACGCTGGGCGCGACGTAGCCCATCGCCTGCGCATCGAACCCGTCGATCACGAGGCATAGCCCGCACAGCATCAGCAGCATCCAGTGAAACCCCGGGCGATGGGTCTCGTCGATCACGCGCTCGACTTCGAGCACGCGCGCGTCGGCCGGCGCCGCGCTCATTGCGCGACCTCGGCGGCCGGATGCACGGGCGGCGTCACGCCCTGGCGCGCGAGCGCCATCGCTTCGCGCAGCACGTCGGCATCGCCGACCTGGTTCGCGAGCAACAGGATCAGCTTCGCGTTGACGAGCTGGCTGTCGGCCTCCGACAGGTCGCGATGCATGTCGATCAGCGCTTCGTAGAACGCGTCGGGGTCGGCCAGGCGCGGGCGGGTATCGAGTGGGGGCATGACGGTGTCTCCGGTGTCTTTCTTTGTCGTATCAGCGGGCGCAGGTCGCGCGCGCCAGTGCGTCGGCAATCGCCTGACGGTCGAGCGTGCGCGCGCGTGCGCAGACGTGCTGGTCGGGGCGCAACAGGTAGAACGTGCCGGGCTGCGCGTCGTAGCGCCGCGCGGCGAGCCCGTCGACGTCCTCCACGACGTCGACGCCGGCCACCGGCTGCGCGTGCCCGGCCGGCACGACGAGCACGGGACGCACCGGCAGCGCGAGAGCGCCGACGGCCTGCGCGAGCGCCGCCGCGTCGCCCGGCAAGCCGAACAGCACGCCGGTGAAGCCGCCGCGCAGATGCTGCAGCAGCCAGCCCGGCGCGCCCTGCACGCGCACCGGCGCATCGGCCGCCGCCGCGCCCGGCCGCATCGCGCAGGCGAATGCGTCGCCGGCGCGGTCCGGCGTGTTGAGCGGCGAATCGGCGAGCACGGCCGGCACCGACAGGCGCCCGCTGTTCACCAGCTTGCGCGCGAACTCGCAGTCGCGCGCGAGCTTCAGCGTCGCATCGCGGAACACACGCGACACCGCGCTCTTCGGCGTGATGAAGTCGGTCGAGCGCGTCGAGTGGCGGATGTTCTCGTCGGCCGCGAACTCGCGCTCGCTCGCATACGTATCGAGCAGGGCGTCGGCGGAATGGCCGTCGAGCACCAGCTTCAGCTTCCACGCGAGGTTGTCCGCGTCCTGCACGCCGCTGTTCGCGCCGCGCGCGCCGAACGGCGACACGCCGTGCGCGGAATCGCCCGCGAACAGCACGCGGCCGTGCCGGAACGCGTCCATCCGCTGGCAGCGGAACGTGTAGACGCTCACCCACTCGAGCTCGAACTCGACGTCCGGCCCGAGCAGCGCGCGCACGCGCGGGATCACGCGCTCCGGCTGCTTCTCGGCGACGGGATCGGCATCCCAGCCGAGCTGGAAGTCGATGCGCCACACGTTGTCGGGCTGGCGGTGCAGCAGCACCGACTGGTTGCGGTGAAACGGCGGATCGAACCAGAACCAGCGCTCGGTCGGAAACTCCGCCTTCATCTTCACGTCGGCGATCAGGAAGCGGTCCTTGAACGTGCGGCCGCGGCTTTCCAGACCCATCATCGTGCGCATCGGGCTGCGCGAGCCGTCGGCCGCGATCACGTACTGCGCGCGCAGCGTCGCGACACCGTCCGGCGTCTCGACCGTCAGCACCGCGTGTTCGGCCGACTGCTCGATACCCGTCACCTTGTGCTTCCAGCGGATGTCGATGTTCGGCAGCTCGAACGCGCGCTCGGCCAGATAGCCTTCAACGTAGTACTGCTGCAGGTTGATGAACGCGGGGCGCGCATGCCCTTCCTCGGGCAGCAGGTCGAACGCGTAAAGCTGCTCGTCCTGCAGGAACACCTTGCCGACGTGCCAGCTCACGCCCTTGTCGACGAAGCGCTCGCCGCAGCCGAGCCGGTCGAAGATCTCGAGCGTGCGCTTCGCGAAGCAGATCGCGCGCGAGCCGGTCGACAGCGTGTCGTCGTCGTCGAGCAGCACGACGGGTACGCCCTGCTGGGCGAGGTCGATCGCGGCCGCGAGGCCCACCGGGCCCGCGCCGACGACGATCACCGGGTGGACGGCCGCGTCGTGCGCGCGGGCGCGGTACTCGAACTTCAGCGTCTGGTAATCGATGCTCATGGTCGCCATCCGCTCCTCAACCGCGCCGTGCGCGCACCGCCGCGCCCGTCGTGCCGTCCGTCTCCTGCCGGTGCGCCTGCCCGCCTGTCCTGTCAACCGCCACGTCTCGCTCCTTGCTTCCCGTTGATTCGCGAACTGCGCCGTTTCGCGGCGCCCGCATGCCGCATTGCCGGATCGGCGACACATTCTGGATTTACGAATAGTAAAACCAATTACGAATAGTGAAATCAACGTAAACCCTAGGCATCGGCGCGGGGACGGGATAACCATATGAGTGAAACGCCGAGCCGAGCGCGGCGCGCACTGCTAATATCAAGTCAACGAGGCGGCCCTTTCGGCCGCCATTTTTCCTTCTCACGCCGATGATTCCGCCTACCATCCCCGAGCTGGTCGCCCGTGCCGGGCAACTGCCGTATCTGCGGGAACACCTCGCGCTTGCCGAGGGCGGCACCGCGTGCGCGAATCTGCCCGAGCGCACGCTCGCCAGCGCGTACGAGCCGATCTACGACGTGACGATGCCCGGCTCGCCGCAATCGACGTCGTTCGCCGATGCGATCGAGCGCTACGGCGACGAGCTCGGCTTCCAGGCCGTCACGCTCGTCACGGGCGCGCAGCACGATCCGGTCGACGCGGCCGTCGACGACCAGACGCTGGTCGCGATCGACCGCCTGTCGCGCGCGCTGCACGCGATCAATTTCTTCGGGGCGCAGCGCCATGGGCTGTTGTTCCTGCGCGTGCACGAGCGGCTGCTCAAGAGCGTGAAATACGACCACGGCAAGCATTTCTCGTCGGTGCTGCAGCGCTTCGGGCTGCCGCCCGAGCGGATCGTGATCGAGCTGCCGGCGGTCGCGGTCGCCCACAAGACGTTCCTCGGCTACCTGACGCGCAGCTACCAGCATCACGGGTTCAAGGTCGCGGACAAGCTGCCGGACCCGGGCCGCATCCTCGCGGTCGAATCGGACATGGCGCGCCCCGACTACATCAAGATGGATGCGGGCATCGCGTTGCGCGACGGGATGGTCAAGGCGCTCGTCGCCTACGCACAGCGCGTGCGGATTCCGCTGATCTTCGACGGCGTCGTCGACGAGACGCAGTGCGAGCTGCTGCGCCAGCACGACGTGCGGTTCATGCAGGGGCCGGTGTTCGCGAAGGTCGTGACGGCCTGAGCGATCGGCGGGGAAGGCGCGCGGCAGCGGCGCGCCGGACGGCGCACGCCGGTGTCGTGTCGCTTCGCGGATCGGGTTTCGGCACGCAGCGTGGCACGACGCCGGTCGGTTCCTGGTTCGTTCATGCAGCAAGGCCGGACGCGCTTGCGCGCGCTCGACGCCGGTGCCGCGGCGCCGATGTGCGCCTATTCTGGTCCGCCGTCGGCGTACTTCGGTAGATCGTCGTCGATCTCGATGCCGGGGAAACGATCCCCGTACCAGACATGCCACGCCGGACGCAGCCGCGACGGTTCGTCGAGCGTCGCGGAATTGATCTCGACCGTCTGCGGCGCGTCGGAGCGCCGGTATTCGAGTTGCGCGCCGCAACGGCCGCAGAAGCGCCGCTCGCCCCACGCACTCGATGCATAGACGGTCGGTTCGCCCTGCAGGTATTCGAATGCGCCGATCGGCACCGATGCCGACGCAACGACCGCCGCGCCGGTCGTGCGCTGGCAGAGCCGGCAGTGGCAAAAGCCCGCGTCGGCGGGAACGTCGGCGATACGGTAGCGGATCGCGCCGCACGCGCATCCGCCTTCCATCGGTTCGGCGTGCGCCATTGCAAACCTCGTCGTCGGGAAGCACGCGAACGATGATGAGCGCGGTTCTCCCGTCGCGCAATACGCGACGGCGGCGCGCCGCCTCCGCGCCCCACGCTTTACGCCTTACGCCGCCCCGGCGCGAACCAACCGGTTGCCGCGCAACGGCAACGCCCGCGCGCTTGCTCAGATCGTCGGCCCGAGCCGCTGCGCGAGCGCCTTCAGTCGCGGTCCGACCTGCGTGCGAAACACGTCCTCGTCCATCGACGACGCGGGGCCGCTGCAGCTCAGGATCAGCCAGCGCCCCTCGCGCGGCTCGCGAAACGGCACGGCCGCCGCGTTCACGTCCATGTGCCACGCGCGGAACGAATAGCAGCAACCGCCCGTCGAGAACTCGGCCACCGCGTGCTGCGCGGCCTCGACGAGCGCATCGGCGTCGGCCGCGCCGCCGGCCGCGCGGTGCAGTTCGGCATAGAGCGCGCGGCGCGCGTCCTCCGGCTGCACGGCCAGGTACGCGCGCCCCATCGAGCTCGTCAGCATCGACAGCCGCGAACCGGGCGCGAGCCCGAGCGTCAACGCGGTCTCGCTGCGGATCGTCTCCAGGTAGATCATGTCGAGCCCGTCGCGGCAGCCGAGCGACACCGCCGCGCCGATCTCGCGCGCCAGCGCCTGCATGTGCGGCCGCGCGAGATCGATCGTCCCCGAGCCCGACAGCAGCGCGTAGCCGAGCGACAGCACGCCGGCGTCCAGCGCATACTTTCCGAGCGTCTCGTCGTAGCGCAGATAGCCGAGCACCGTCAGCGTATAGGCGAGCCGGTTCACCGTCGCTTTCGGCAGGCCCGTGCGTTCCGCGAAATCGCGATTGCCCAGCATCGTCTCGCCGGGCCGGAAGGCGCGCAGCAGGTCGAGCCCGCGCGCGAGCGCGACGACGAACTTGCGCTCGTCGATCGGGGTGTCGTCGATGGTTGAAAGTGTCATCCGGTGCTACACTGAATTCGATTTGCAAAACATTGTTCCGCACAGCGGAACGCAAGTCAAGCGAACTTCACGCATCAGCCCGGAGCAAGCACCGAAGCGCCCCCTCTGCCCGATCGAAAAACACGGGGGCGGAGTCGACGCCGAGGCGCCCGCTCCGACCGACCGCAAAGCATGGGGCCGAGTCAGCGCCACTCGGGCCGACAGGAGATGAGACGATGAGTGCTGCAACTTTTCATTGGGACGATCCGCTGCTGCTCGACCAGCAACTGACCGAGGAAGAGCGAATGGTCCGCGATGCCGCGCAAGCGTACGCACAGGACAAGCTCGCGCCGCGCGTCACCGAAGCGTTCCGCCACGAACGCACCGACGCGGCCATCTTTCGCGAGATGGGCGAGGTCGGCCTGCTCGGCCCGACGATTCCCGAGGAATACGGCGGCCCCGGCCTCAACTACGTGAGCTACGGGTTGATCGCGCGCGAAGTCGAGCGTGTCGATTCGGGCTACCGGTCGATGATGTCCGTGCAGTCGTCGCTCGTGATGGTGCCGATCCACGAATTCGGCTCCGACGCGCAGAAGCAGAAATACCTGCCGAAGCTCGCGACCGGCGAATGGATCGGCTGCTTCGGTCTGACCGAGCCGGACCACGGCTCCGATCCGGGCAGCATGGTCACGCGCGCGAAGAAGGTGCCGGGCGGCTACTCGCTGTCCGGCGCGAAGATGTGGATCACCAACTCGCCGATCGCCGACGTGTTCGTCGTGTGGGCGAAGCTGGAAGAAAATGGCAAGGACGCGATCCGCGGCTTCATCCTCGAGAAGGGCTGGAAGGGCCTGTCGGCGCCGGCGATCCACGGCAAGGTCGGGCTGCGCGCATCGATCACCGGCGAGATCGTCCTCGACGAGGTGTTCGTGCCCGAAGAGAACCTGATGCCGAACGTGAGCGGCCTGCGCGGCCCGTTCACCTGCCTGAACTCGGCGCGCTACGGGATCGCGTGGGGCGCGCTCGGCGCCGCCGAGTCGTGCTGGCACACCGCGCGCCAGTACGTGCTCGACCGCCGGCAGTTCGGCCGGCCGCTCGCCGCGAACCAGTTGATTCAGAAGAAACTCGCCGACATGCAGACCGAAATCACGCTCGGCCTGCAAGGCGTGCTGCGCCTCGGCCGGATGAAGGACGAAGGCACGGCCGCCGTCGAAATCACGTCGATCATGAAGCGCAATTCGTGCGGCAAGGCGCTCGACATCGCCCGCCTCGCGCGCGACATGCTCGGCGGCAACGGCATCTCCGACGAATTCGGCGTCGCGCGCCACCTCGTGAACCTCGAGGTGGTCAACACGTACGAAGGTACGCACGACATCCACGCGCTGATCCTCGGCCGCGCGCAGACGGGTATCCAGGCATTCTTCTGACGATCCGGCCATGACGCCCGCGGCAGCGATGCCGCGCCCGCGCCCGCCGCCACGGAAAAGGCCCGCCCGGCATCGCTGCCGGGCGGGCCTTCGTCATCGGAGCCGCGGCTCCGGGCTGCCGCTGCTTACTTGTTCGGCTGCGGCGTCAGGCGCAGATACGGACGCACCGCGTTGAAGCCCTTCGGGAAGCGCTTCTTCAACTCTTCCGGATCCTGCAGCGACGGCACGATCACGACGTCGTCGCCGTCCTTCCAGTTGCCGGGCGTCGCGACCTTGTAATTGTCGGTCAGTTGCAACGAATCGATCACGCGCAGCACTTCGTCGAAGTTGCGCCCCGTGCTGGCCGGATAGGTGATCGTGAGCCGCACCTTCTTGTTCGGGTCGATCACGAACAGCGAACGCACAGTCAGCGTTTCGTTCGCGTTCGGGTGAATCATGTCGTACAGCTGCGATACCTTGCGATCCGCGTCGGCGATGATCGGGAAGCCCACGACCGTCGACTGCGTTTCGTTGATGTCGTTGATCCAGCCCTTGTGCGATTCGACGCCGTCGACCGACAGCGCGATCACCTTCACGTTGCGCTTCTCGAATTCGCCCTTCAGCTTCGAGGTCAGCCCGAGTTCGGTCGTGCACACCGGCGTGTAGTCGGCCGGATGGGAGAACAGGACACCCCAGCTGTTGCCGAGCCACTCGTGAAACTTGATGGTGCCCAGGCTCGATTCCTGCTCGAAATCCGGTGCGATGTCGCCAAGACGCAGACTCATGATGTTCCCTCCTCGAACGATGCTGGTTGAAACCGCGCGCCGGACAGCGCGGGGCAGTCCATCAGCTTACGGGAAGCAATGGGCCGTGCGAACGATTATTCCGTTTGATATTCATACTTTTTTGTCATTTTTACCCGGCGTCGTCGCAGGGCGGAGGGCCGCGAGGGAAACTTTTCAATCCTTTGTGGCTCTGTTCATGATTACAAGTCGTTTACCATGCAGTCTTGCGCTGCCGCCGTGTGTCTTCCCGGCTCGCCAGCAGGCAGGGGTTTCGCTACGATGTGAACCTGCAGCATGACAGCACGAAGGGAGTTGCAATGTCGGAAATCAACAAGGAGAAACTGATGTCGGATATCAAAACCGTTCTCTCGGACGCCGAAGACCTGCTCAAGCAAGCGGCGAGCAGCACGGGCGACCGTGCGGCCGAGCTGCGCGAGAAGGCCATGTCTCGCCTGAAGCAGGCCAAGGAAAAGGCGGCCGACGTCCAGGTCGTGGTGGTCGAGAAAGGCAAGAAGGCCGCGCGCGCGACCGACGACTACGTGCACGAGCATCCGTGGACGTCGATCGGCGTGGCCGCCGGCGTCGGCGTGCTGATCGGCCTGCTGATCAACCGCAAGTAACGCGCTTGGCGCCGTTTCGTCCCGCAGGCCGCGTCGCGCGGCCCGCGGGCGTCGAAGCCAGCCGGCTGCGCCGGCCGGCTTTGTCCTAGCTGCTCACTGCACGCGCAAGTCCCTCATCCATGACGACAGACACCCCCTCGCAGCCGTCCGGTCAAGGACCGCTGCGCCGCCTCGTCGGCTCCGCCATCGGCCTTCTGCAGACGCGCCTCGAACTGGTGGGCATCGAGCTCGCCGAGGAGAAGGAGCGCCTGATGGGCGTGCTGTTCCTCGGACTCGCCGCGATGATGCTCGCGACGATGGCGCTCATCAGCCTGACCGTGCTGGTCGCGATCGCGTTCTGGGATACCTACCGCTGGCAGGCGCTCGCCGCGATCACCGCGCTGTATGCCGTTGGCGGCATCGTGTGCGCGCTGAAGGCCCGCTCGGGCCTGCGCGACGCGCCGACCGTATTCGAGGCGACGCTCGCCGAACTCGAGAAAGACCGCGACCTGTTCCGCGGCAAGTCGTGAACGCCCTCGCGCTCATCCCTCCCACCTATCTCGCCGACGCGCCATGAGCCAGAACATCACGGGCAATTCATCCCGCTCCCATTCGTCGCGATCGAACTGGAGCGCATCGCAGCACCGCGCGCTCCGCAAGGAACTGCTGATCCTGCGATCCGAAGTCGAGCGGCTCGAACTCGCGGAAGCCGCCGCCGAAATGCGTCAGGCCGTCACGCGCTTCAGCTGGCTCAAGGTGTTCATCCCCGGCCTGTCCTCCCACAAGTTCGGCCAGTCGGCGAAGAACCTGAACGCAAGCCTCGGTCAGCTCGTCAACCAGTATCCGATGCTGAGCTCGCTCGCGTCGCTCGTGCTGGCGAAACCCGTTCGCTCGCTGCTGCGCGCGAGTGCGGGCCCCGCGTTGAAGTGGGGCACGCTCGGCTTCGCCGCGTGGGAGGTCTACCGGATCTGGAAGCAGTCCCGCGACGAGCGCGGGCTCGACGCACACGACGACTGACCGTCGCATCCCCGCGCGCACGGCCGCAGCCGCTGCGCGCCTTCCTTGCGAACTCAGCGCCCGCCCCAGCAGGCCGCGCCGGGTTCGTCGGCGCCGTCGTTTCCTGCATTGCCCTTCGTCCCGTCCGAGCGCAGCGTGAACGTGCCGCATGCATCGTCGCGCATCGGGCCGGTGTCGAGCGGCGTCGCTGCCAGTTCATAGCTCACCGGCGAACCGTCGCCGTCCGGCCGCCCGAGCGTCAATCGATACACGGCATGCCCGTCCGGCGGCGCGTGCGCGAGCGCATCCGGCAATGCCGCAGGCGGCGCACCGTCCAGCGTTTCGAGATATTGGGCCGCACGGTACAGCGTGTTCACCGCCGACGCGCGGTGAACACGCGCGACATGCTCGCGATACGACGGAATTCCCCACCCGGCCAGCACCGCGACGATCGCAAGCACGATCATCAGTTCGATCAGCGTGAATCCCGCCGCTCGGCACATCGACAGGCGGCCGTTCATCGAAGCACCGCCGCGACACGACGCCAGCGCAGCACGACGATGTGGCCGTCCCGTATCGCGACCTGGTGTTGCAGCCACACGGCGCTCGACGCGTGCGCACCGACGCCGCGCGCGGTGATCAGGTAAGCGCGCTCGCCGGCCTGCCCTGCCGGACGCCGCCACGCCTCGATCAAGCATCGCGGCGGTTGCGCCGCCGTCGGCCAACCGGCGAATGGCGCGAATGCTTCGACCGCCGCCAGCGGCGGTATGCGTCGCCATGCGACGGGTTCCGCATGCGATTCGCTTTCGTTCACATACGGCGCCGAGCCGCGCAGCAATCGCGAGGTGCACGCGGCAAGCGCGGCATCGGCCGCGTGGAAGGCGATCAGCCGATCCGACAACGCGCGGGTGCGGCGCGACTCCGTCAATGCCGCGTCGAACCACGTGCCGGTCAGTGCCGCGATCGCTGCGCCGACCGCGATCACCGCGGGCAACGCAAGACCCGCGTCGCGACGCCAGGCGCGGCGGGTCGAGCGCAAACACATGTGCGGCTCGCGCGGGCTCGCCGCCGAACGGCCCGCGCATGCTCTCTGCTGCCGGTCGCCGCCGCGCGCGACCGTGCGCTCATGCGCGTGGCTTGGGTCAACGCATCGGGAGAGGGTGTCCCGCGCGTACTGCGCTGCTCCGCTCATCGCGCCACCCCGCTTGCTCGCGTTGCATCATGCAACGCAACGTCGGATGGAAGCGCGACGTTCCGCAACGCGACGATTCGATCCAGCGTCAAACGTGCACGGCCGTCCGGCGCCAAGGTGGCGCGGCCGTCGCAGTCGACATGCCGCGTCGGTTCGCGCATCGACTCGCCGCGCGCCTGCACGCAGACATGCACGGCCACGACCTCGCGCCAGTCGTCGGCACGCATCGCATCGGCGTCGACAAACTGCGTGGCGCCGCGACGCAGATAGCGCATGCGCAAGTGGTCGATGCCCGCCACGACGGGCTGCGGCGTACCCGGCCGGCCGCTTCCTTCGCAATACAGTTCGGGCTCGCCCGTCGACGGACTGATATGCGCGTCGAAGCGATTCTCCACCGCCGCCGGTTCGCCCGGCGCGCCGACACCCTGCCCGAGGCAATCCGTCGCCTGACCGCTCACCGTCGTCCACGTCGATACGGCATCGCCGACATACCGGATCAGCAACGCGTCCGATGACAGGCGCGACGGCTCGCAGCGCACCTGTGCGCCGCTCCCCCGCACGCGCGCCGCCGAACACCCGAACACCGGCGGCAACGACGATGCCACTTCGGCATCGAGCGGGCGGAATCCTGCCATCTGGAGCTGCTGACCGATCAGCATCAGCGCGGTAGTGGCCGCGTCGCGCATCCTGAACCCGTCTTCCGCGCGGCGTTGCGCAATGCGCTGCGCGTGGTACAGCGCACCGGCCGCCGCGAGCACGAGAAGCCCGACGGTCATCGCGATCAGCACTTCGAGCAGCGTATTCCCACGCGTACGGCGATCAGCGTTCATCGCCTGCCCGCTCGCGAAACGGCATCCGGACACACGATGGCGGTCGCGTCGACGTTCCCGCCGCGTCGCAGCGCGGCGGCGCGCTTCCATTGCCGCCACGCCAGCGGACAATCGCATAGCGGACGCCGCCCGGCCCACCGGCGAGTGTCATCGCGCCATCCGGCAACGACGCCGCCGCCAGCGCCGCGAGGCCGTCGTCGGCCGCGGCCGCAGCATGCAAGCGCTCGATACGCGCGTCGGCCAGCCACAGCGCGCGTTCGCGCCAGATCGTCGCGCGCTGCGCACGCGCCATCGCGAGCTGGCTGCCGGCGACTGCCAGCATGACGGTGGCGAGCAGCGCGATGGCCAGCGTCGCCTCGATCAACGACGTACCGCGCATGGCATCGCGCATGGCGATCACGCCGCGTCACAACGGCCGGCGACCACTCGCGCGCGGCCGCCTGCCGCAATCCGCACGCAACGCGACGCGTGCGCATCGTCGGCGCCGGACACACTGCGCCGCGGACGCACCTCGAAGCGCCGGATTCCGCCGATCGACTGTCCGACCGGCGACGCAAACGCAAGCTCATGTGCGGCGCCCGAAACGGCCACTTCCGCATCGCGCGGGTAGCGTCGCAGCACACGCGATTGCCCGTCGACCAGCCCGCTGACGAGCCAGTCGCACGACCATTCGGCCGGTTCGCATCGCTCGCCGGCGCGCAGACAGACACCGTCGCGCCCGGCACGGCACAGCGTGACGCGCGCGCCGAGACGCGTTGCCTCGGCACGCGCAAACGACAGCGCACCGAGCAGCGCACGCGAGCGGGCATCCACTCTTTCGCGCATGCGCCACTGGTCGAACGTGGGGACCGCATAGAGCGCGAGCCCCGCCGCCAGCGACATGGCGACCATCAGCTCGACGAGCGTGAATCCGCCCGGCCGTTGCACCACATTCTTCAAGGATTGGGCGCCCAGTTCCATCGCAATCGTCCTCCGCCACGGTGATGCGACGACTGTAGCGGCGCGTGCGGACGCGCGCCATTGGCCGAACGGCCGACTGGCGACATGCGATCGCAGCCGACACAATCGGCGCGAATCGAACCAACGGAGCAGACGATGAACGAACGCAGCGCGTCAGCGCTTACGTGGGGTCTTGGCGGGAGAGGTGCGACGGAACTCTTCGATCACGTCGGCAAATTCGGAAACGTCCTCGAACTGGCGATACACCGATGCGAAGCGCACATAGGCGATCGTATCGAGGCCGCGCAACTCGTTCATCACGAGTTCGCCCAGCTTCTCGCTACGCACTTCGCGCTCGCCAGTCGCGAGCAGTTGATATTCGATACGGGCGACCGCCGCATCGATCGCGTCGGCGGCAACCGGCCGCTTGCGCAGCGCGAGTTGCATGCTGGCGACGATCTTGCGACGGTCGAATTCCGTGCGGCTGCCGTCCTTCTTCACGACGAACGGCAGGGACAACTCGACCCGCTCGTACGTCGTGAAACGCTTGTCGCAAGCCGAGCAGCGACGGCGCCGCCGAATCGCGGCGCCATCCTCGGACACGCGCGAGTCAACGACCTGCGTGTCGTCATGCCGGCAGAACGGGCAGCGCATCGGCGATCAGCGGTAGACCGGGAAACGCTTGGTCAGCTCGGCGACCTGCGCGCGCACGCGCTCGATCGTCGCTGCGTCTTCCGGGTTCTCCAGCACGTCGGCAATCAGGTTGCCCACCTGCTCGGCTTCCGCCGGCCCGAAGCCGCGCGTCGTCATCGCCGGCGAACCGAGACGGATGCCGCTCGTCACGAACGGCTTTTCCGGGTCGTTCGGGATCGCGTTCTTGTTCACCGTGATGTGCGCCGCGCCGAGCGCCGCTTCCGCTGCCTTGCCCGTGATGTTCTTCGCGCGCAGGTCGACCAGCATCACGTGGCTTTCCGTACGGCCCGACACGATGCGCAGGCCGCGCTTCACCAGCGTTTCGGCCAGCACGCGCGCGTTCTCGACGACCTTCTGCTGATATTCCTTGAACTCCGGCGACAGCGCTTCCTTGAACGCCACGGCCTTCGCCGCGATCACGTGCATCAGCGGGCCGCCCTGGATCCCCGGGAAGATCGCCGAGTTGATCGGCTTCTCGTACTCGGCCTTCATCAGGATCACGCCGCCGCGCGGGCCGCGCAGGCTCTTGTGCGTCGTCGTCGTCACGAAATCCGCGTGCGGCACCGGGTTCGGGTACACGCCCGCCGCGATCAGACCTGCGTAGTGGGCCATGTCGACCATCAGGTACGCGCCGACCGACTTCGCGATCTTCGCCAGACGCTCGAAATCGATCTTCAGCGCAAACGCCGACGCGCCCGCGACGATCAGCTTCGGCTTGTGTTCCTGCGCGAGCTGCTCGGCCGCGTCATAGTCGATGTCTTCGTTTTCGTTCAGGCCGTAGCTCACCACGTTGAACCACTTGCCCGACATGTTCACCGGCGAGCCGTGCGTCAGGTGGCCGCCATGCGCGAGGCTCATGCCCATGATCGTGTCGCCCGGCTTGAGCATCGCGAAGAACACGCCCTGGTTCGCCTGCGAACCGGAGTTCGGCTGCACGTTCGCCGCTTCCGCGCCGAACAGTTGCTTCACACGGTCGATCGCCAGCTGCTCGACCACGTCGACGTACTCGCAGCCGCCGTAGTAGCGCTTGCCCGGATACCCTTCCGCGTACTTGTTCGTGAGCTGCGAGCCTTGCGCGGCCATCACGGCCGGGCTCGTGTAGTTTTCCGACGCGATCAGCTCGATGTGATCTTCCTGGCGGCGGTTTTCCTGCTCGATCGCTGCAAAGATTTCGGGATCGACGTTCGCGATGGTGCTTTGGGCTCTGTCAAACATACGGTTTCCGTTAAGTGTGTACAGGTTGACCGGAGTGGCCAAGTACGGTGCGCTGCTGGCGAGACCAGCTCGACGTGGCGGAAGAATCCGTATGACGCGAGGCAGGACAGCCACCGGCGATGCACGCGACGGCGCACAACGGCTGCCCAGGCGAACGGCAAAAACAGCGCCCCGCGCTTCACGGTGGGATGCTCCACCTTGAACCCGAAGGGTTCTATCGCCAGTCACGCAGGGGTGATGAGCGCATTAGTGTATTGGATGCGTCATGAATAGGCAACCGCGCGGCGGGGCGCCCGAATCAATTGGGGCCAGGTTTTACGCGCCCGTGCCGAAACGCTTCGTCGCCTTGCCGCGGTGCGGCATTCTCAGTAGGCTTGCAGGATTCCACCCGCTATCACGTCACCGACCAGGAGCAGTAATGATCGTGTTCGTCACAGGCGCGTCCGCCGGTTTCGGCGCCGCCATCTCCCGAGCCTTCGTCAAGGGAGGCCACCGCGTGGTCGCGACCGCGCGCCGCAAGGATCGTCTCGATGCGCTCGCCGCCGAGCTCGGCGATGCCCTTCTGCCGCTCGAGCTCGACGTACGCGACCGCGCGGCCGTCGAAGCCGTGCCGGCCGCCCTTCCCGTCGAATTCGCGGCGCTCGACGTGCTCGTCAACAACGCCGGCCTCGCGCTTGGCGTCGAGCCGGCCCATAAGGCCAGCCTCGACGAATGGCAGACCATGATCGACACGAACTGCTCGGGCCTCGTGACCGTCACGCATGCGCTGCTGCCCGGCATGATCGAGCGCGGCCGCGGCCATATCTTCAACCTCGGTTCGGTTGCCGGCACCTATCCGTATCCGGGCGGGAACGTATACGGCGCAACCAAGGCTTTTGTCCGACAATTCAGCCTGAACCTGCGCGCCGACCTGATCGGCACGCCGTTGCGCGTGACCGACATCGAGCCGGGCCTGTGCGGCGGCACGGAATTCTCGAACGTCCGCTTCCGCGGCGACGACGCGAAGGCCGCGAACGTGTACCAGAACGTCCAGCCGCTCACGTCCGAGGACATCGCCGACACGATCTACTGGATCGCGACGCGCCCGGCACACGTGAACATCAATACGATCGAGATGATGCCGGTCGCCCAGGCGCCGGCCGGCCTCGCGATCCATCGCGGCTGACGCATCGCGCACGGCCGCGGCCGCCTCCGGCCGGCCCGCGGCGTGTCGCGTCGTACTACATTCCGTTACGAAACCGTTACGAATCCGGTTCCTGCGTTCCGGTAGAATGCGCGCCATGACTCAGCCTACCCGCTCCCCGGAAGCGCTGTCCGGCTTTACCTGGCCGGTGCGCGTGTACTACGAGGATACCGATGCAGGCGGCATCGTCTTCTATGCCAACTACCTGAAGTTCTTCGAGCGCGCCCGCACCGAGTGGCTTCGCGCATGCGGCGTCGACCAGCGCCGGCTCGCCGACGATACCGGCGCGATCTTCATCGTGCGCAGCACGTCGCTCGACTACCGCGCGCCGGCGCGACTCGACGACACGCTGACGATCACGAGCCGGCCCGGGCGCATCGGCCGCGCGTCGGTGGAATTCACGCAGGAAGCCTGGTGTGGCGACACGCTGCTCGTGGCCGGGCACATCCGCCTCGGCTGCGTCGACCGTCACGGCATCCGGCCCGCGGCCATCCCGCCGGCCGTGCTCGACGCGCTGCAACGCGGGCCCGTCATCGACGACGCCGGGCAGGCTGACCTGTCAACGAAGCTCGCATGAGCGCCGTTTAGACACAGCCTATGAACTTGCCGTTCTGATTCGATACTAAGCAAGGTTCGGCGTCAGGCATGGCCGGCGCGCCGCGCCGCACGCACACCGGACGCCCTTGCCGGGCACTCCCGAAGGGACGTTACTCAAACCTCTATGAATACTGCTCAAGACCTGTCGATCATTTCCCTCGTCCTCAACGCGAGCGTGCTGGCCCAGGCCGTGATGGGACTGCTGCTGCTGCTGTCGCTGATGTCGTGGACCTTCATCTTCCGCAAGTGGTTCGCGATCCGCCGTGCGCGCGCGCAAACCGAACGCTTCGAGAAGGATTTCTGGTCGGGCGGCGACCTGCAGGCGCTGTATCAGAGCGCAGCCAACAACCGCCACACGATCGGCGCACTCGAGCGGATCTTCGAATCGGGGATGCGCGAATTCCTCAAGGCGAAGGAAAAACGCCTCAGCGATCCGGGCCTCGTGCTCGACGGTGCGCGCCGCGCGATGCGTGCGTCGTTCCAGCGTGAAATGGACGTGCTCGAAGCCAACCTCGCGTTCCTCGCGTCGGTCGGCTCGGTCAGCCCGTACATCGGTCTGTTCGGCACGGTCTGGGGGATCATGAACTCGTTCCGCGGCCTCGCGAACGTGCAGCAGGCCACGCTCGCGAACGTCGCGCCCGGTATCGCCGAGGCGCTCGTCGCCACCGCGATCGGCCTGTTCGCCGCGATTCCGGCGGTGGTCGCGTACAACCGCTACGCGCACGACATCGACCGCCTCGCGATCCGCTTCGAGACCTTCATCGAAGAGTTCTCGAACATCCTGCAGCGTCAGGCCCAGTAAGGAGCGCGCCATGGCAGGAAGCCCCATCCGATCCAGCATGCGCGGCGGCCGCTCACGCCGCGCGATGGCCGACATCAACGTCGTGCCGTACATCGACGTGATGCTGGTGCTGCTCGTGATCTTCATGGTCACCGCACCGCTCGTCGCGCCGTCGATCATCAACCTGCCGACCGTCGGCAACGCCGCGCCGCAGGAGCAGACGCCGCCTGTCGTCGTCAACATCAAGGCCGACCGCACGATGAGCGTCAAGTACAAGGGCGACTCGGGCGCGACCCAGGAAGACACGATGACGAAGGCCGAGCTCGACAGCTTCATCTCGGCCCGGCAGGCCGATCACCCTGACCAGCCGGTCGTGATCGCAGCCGACAAGACCGTGCAGTACGATGCCGTCATGACCGTGATGTCCGATCTGAAGGCGCGCGGCGTCAAGCGCGTCGGCCTCCTCGTCAAATCGCAATGAACCGGCAGCAATCCACGCGCAGATCCGCGTACCCGCTCCAGCCTCCCCGCGAGCGTGGGACGTGGCGCGCGTTCGCGCTCGCCGCGCTGATGCACGTGCTGCTCGCGCTGTTCCTCTATCACGGCGTGCAGTGGCAGAACAGCACGCCGGCCGGCGCCGAAGCCGAGCTGTGGACCGAAGTGCCCGACGTCCCCGCACCGCGGCCCGTCGTCGCGCCCACGCCGCCCGCGAAGGTCGCGCCGCCCCCTCCCCCGGTGCGCGACGAGCAGGCCGACATCGCGCTGCAGCAGAAGAAACGTCAGCAGGAAGCGGCCGCGCGCGAAGCGCAGCTCGAGCAGCAGCGCCGCGCGCAGCAACTGAAGGCCCAGCAGGAAGAGGAAGCGCGCCGCGCACAGCTCGCCGCGCAACAGGCCGCCGCGCTCGCCGCCCAGAAAGCCGCGGAACGCGACAAACAGAAGCAGGCCGAGAAACTCAAGCAACAGCAGCTCGCCGAGCAGCAGAAGCTCGAACAGCAGAAACTCCAGCAGCAAAAGCAGGCTCAGCTCGAAGCGCAGCAGGCGGCGAAGGCGAAGGCCGACGCAGCCGCGAAGGCAAAGGCGGAAGCGCAGGCCAAGGCGAAGGCCGAAGCCGCGGCGCGCGCGAAGGCCAATGCGGCGGCGAACGCGAAGCTCGACCGCGAGCGCAGTGCGCGCCTCGCGCAGCTGCAGGGGCTGTCCGGCGCCGGCGAAGGCGGCGGCGAAGGCCTCGCGAAAAGCGGCACGGGCACGGGCTCCGGCGGCAATGCCGCCACGCCCGGCTATGCCGACAAGGTGCGCCGCCGCGTCAAGCCGAACATCGTTTGGGGCGGCGAGCGGGCAGGCCTGACCACCGTCGTCAAGATTCGGTGCACGCCGTCCGGTGACGTATTGAGCGCATCGGTCTCCCGCTCGAGCGGGAATTCGGGGTGGGATCAAGCCGTGGTCAATGCGATCCACGCATCGGTCCCGTTGCCGCCCGATTCTAACGGTCGTACCCCGTCTGACATTACGATCACCTTCAAGGCGGCGGAGTGAAACGAAATGCGCTTACACTCCGGGCGTCGCTGTCAGATGGGAACGAATCGGGTATTTTTACTGTCTCTGCCGTTGCGCAGCGATCCAAGCCATACGGGAAGCAAGAAGCATGAGTTTGATGACAAAGCTAGGTTTCAGGGCACTCGTGGCCTCGTGTCTGATTACGGCCGGCAGCGCCGCTAACGCCCAGGTCAACGTGCTGATCACCGGTGTCGGGTCGACCCAGTTCCCCATCGCCACCGCGAATTTCACGAACGAGGCGAACCTGCCGCAGCAGGTCACGTCGATCGTGCGCGCCGACCTCGCCCGCAGCGGCAAATTCACCAACATCGACGCCGGCAGCACGCCCGTGCCGGAGACCGCATCGGTCGATCTCGGCGCATGGAAGGCCAAGGGCGCGAATGCGTTCGTGGCCGGCAGCGTGAACCGCGACGCAAACGGCCAGTACAAGGTCAACTTCATCCTGTACGACACCGTGAAGCAGCAAAGCCTCGGCGGCCTGTCGCTGACGGCCACCGACACCACGCTGCGCACGGCCGGCCACAAGATCGCCGACTACATCTACCAGAAGCTGCTCGGCGTGCGCGGCGTGTTCGCCACGCGCCTGTCGTACGTGATCAAGACCGGCAACCGCTACCAGTTGCAGATTTCGGATTCGGACGGCCAGAACGCGCGCATCGCGCTGTCGAGCACCGAACCGATCATCTCGCCGGCCTGGTCGCCGAGCGGCACGAAGGTCGCGTACGTGTCGTTCGAGCGCAAGAAGCCGATCGTCTACATCCATGACCTGCCGACCGGCAAACGCTACATGGTCTCCGACCAGAAGGGCAACAACAGCGCACCGGCGTGGTCGCCGGACAGCAACACGCTCGCGGTCGCGCTGTCGCTGACGGGCAATACGCAAATCTATACGGTCAACGCGAACGGCGGCGGCCTGCGCCGTCTCACGCAGAGCAGCTCGATCGATACCGAACCGTTCTACTCGCCGGACGGCCGCTGGATCTACTTCACGAGCGACCGTGGCGGTGCGCCGCAAATCTACCGGATGCCCGCACAGGGCGAAAGCGCCGGTGCCGCGCAGCGCGTGACCTTCACCGGCAGCTACAACACGAGCCCGCGCGTGAGCCCGGACGGCAAGCTGCTCGCTTACATCTCCCGCACGGGTGGGGGCTTCAAGCTGTACGTTCAGGATCTGCAGACCGGCGCGGCGAACGCCATCACGAATACCAATCGCGACGAATCGCCGAGCTTCGCGGCAAACGGCCAGTACCTTCTGTACGCGACCCAGTCGGGCGGTCGCAACGTTCTGGCTGCAGTGCCCTCCGACGGCAGCGCGCCGCCGCAGATCCTGTCCGTCCAGGGCGGCTCCGTTCGCGAGCCGTCGTGGGGGCCCTTCATGCAATGACCACAAGGAGAGTAACCATGATGTCGAATAAAGCTCGTCTGGCCCTGGCCGTGATGATGATCAGCGCGCTCGCAGCGTGCAAGTCGGGCGTCAAGCTCGACGACAAGGCGAACAACGCGGGCGCAGTCAGCACGCAGCCGAGCGCCGACAACGTCGCGCAAGTGAACGTCGATCCGCTGAACGACCCGAACAGCCCGCTCGCGAAGCGCAGCATCTACTTCGATTTCGACAGCTATTCGGTGAAGGACGAGTACCAGCCGCTGATGCAGCAGCACGCGCAGTACCTGAAGAGCCACCCGCAACGCCACGTGCTGATCCAGGGCAACACCGACGAACGCGGCACGAGCGAGTACAACCTCGCGCTGGGCCAGAAGCGTGCGGAAGCCGTCCGCCGTGCGATGGCCCTGCTCGGCGTGAACGATTCGCAAATGGAAGCCGTGAGCCTCGGCAAGGAAAAGCCGCAGGCAACGGGTCACGACGAAGCATCGTGGGCGCAGAACCGTCGCGCCGACCTCGTCTACCAACAGTAAGTAACGGAAGAATCGCCGTATGACGCACCGTTTAACCTGGCTGCGCGTTGCCGCAGCATTCTGCGTCGCGGGCGCGGCGTGGTCGGCCGCGCCGGCGCACGCCGGCATGTTCGACGACAACGAAGCGCGCCGTGCCGTACTCGATCTGCGCAGCAAGAGCGACAACCTGTCGAGCCAGTTGTCGGCCGCCCAGCGTACGATCCTCGATCAATCCGGCCGTATCGACCAGCTGAATCAGCAGGTCGCGACGCTGCGCGGCGAGAACGAGGATCTGACGAACCGGCTGACGACGCTCGAGCGGCAGCAGAAGGAGTACTACCAGGATCTCGACACACGGCTCAAGAAGTTCGAGCCGCAGCAGGCGACGATCGATGGTGTCGAAGGCACCGTGCAGCCGGGTGAAACGGATGCGCTCAGCGCGGCGCAGCAGCAGTTCCGCAACGGCAACTTCAAGGCGGCGGCGGCTTCGTTCCGTGCGTTCATCGCGAAGTATCCGCAGAGCCCCTATCAGCCGACCGCGCAGTACTGGTACGGCAACGCGCAATACGCGCTGCGCGACTACCGCGGTTCGACCGCGACGTGGCAAGGGATCGTCAGCAAGTTCCCGCAGCACCCGCGCGCGGCCGACGCCCTCGTGGCGATCGGCACGAACCAGCTCGAGCAAGGCCAGAAGGCGGCCGCGAAGAAGACGTTCGAGCAGGTCGTGTCGCAGTACGCCGGGTCGAACGCGGCGCAGACGGCGCAGGGCAAGCTCGAAACGATCAAATAATTATCGTGACGGGTTGTTGACAGCCCTGCAACCCGTCGCTATAATCTTTTGCTCTTTAGGTCGTTGCCCAAGTTGCTGAAGCAACGAACCGACCGGTTTCAAGAACGTGGGGTGGTAACTCAGTTGGTTAGAGTATCTGACTTTTAATCAGAGAGTCGAGGGTTCGAGTCCCTCCCACCCTACCAACTATCTTCGATAGTGCAAACAAGCCTCCTTCGCGGAGGCTTTTTTGCGTCTGCCGCTTTTGTGTCGCACGCCGACGTCCCCGATAGGCTCGCCGTGGGTCAGCCGGATCGGCCTGACTCGTCACGCCACCCAACCGTCGCACGTACTCAGTACGGCCACAAAGTTCGGTATCCAGAACATCACCATCGCCCTGCGCGACGGCATGGATGAAACGAACGGACGGTCGAGCTGCGGCGCCCCGATGGATACGTTCCGCCGCGGGCCTCATCGCGCAACGGGCGGCCTCGGCGAGCGCCCGCAGCGCGTGCCTTCACTCCTGGATCGACGGCGCGGACTCGGCGTCGGTATAGCGCGGCTTCGCGTTCTGCAAATCGCGCGTGTTCTTCTGCACGGCCACCGAACCGAACAGCGCGAGCACGAACGACATCGCGTAAAAGCCCTTCTCGCTCAATTGAAGCGTCGCGTTGAACAGGCCAACGATCAGCAGCGCGATCGACAGCAGCAGCGCGATCCAGCTGAGACCGTAGTAGATGCCGGTGACGGGAATGCCTTCCGCGCGGTCGCGCACGCTCTTCTGCAGCGAGATCGCCGCATAGAGGCCGAACACCAGCACGGTGAAGTAGTAGCCCTTCTCGTTGAGCTGCATGCCGGCGTTCCAGAGCCCGATCAGGAATGCCGCGAAACCGGCGAGCAGCGCGGCCCACGAAGCGGCCACGAACGCGAACGACGGTTGCTGGATGGTGGTCTGGTTCATTGCTTTGCCCTCTCTTTCTTGTTGTTCGAAATCGTTTTCGTTGAACAGCGTTTTGCGCATGGTAGCAGCTTTGGCGCGCGTCACGACGCGCGCGCTCGCAGGTTCACGTTTCGCGCCGCGCGCCGCCAGCGCCCCGGCGTCGTGCCGAGCACCGCGCGAAACGCCTTGCCGAATGCGGCCTCGGACTGGTAGCCGACCGCCTGCCCGATTTCCGCCTGCCCGCGCTGCGTGTCCTGCAGCAGCGCGCACGCATGCATCATCCTGATCTGCGCGACGAATGCGCCGACACTCATCCCGGCCTTCTCGCGGAAATGCCTCGCATAGGTCGCGCGCGACATCGCCGCCGCGGCGCCGAGCGATTCGACCGTCCACGGTTGCGCCGGCGCCTGCAGCACGGCCCGGACCGACGGGCCGAGGCGCGCATCGGCCGCCAGCGCGAGCCAGCCGGACGGCACGCGCGCGCCGCGGCCGTATGCACGCAGTGCATACGCGAGCAGCGTCTGCCCGAGCGCGTTCACGATCGCGCCGGCGCCCGGCTGCATGTTCGACGCCTCGGTACGCAGCACGCTCGTCAGCAGTTGCAGCGGCGCGGCGCCCGATGCGTCGCGCAAGCCGACGTGCAACACCTGCGGCAGCGTGCGCATCAGCAGTTCGCCCGCGCCGCGCGCATAGACGAACCGTCCGCAGAGCAGATCCACGCTCGCGCTGCCCG
Source organism: Burkholderia sp. MSMB1835 (assembly GCF_001526365.1). Classification (NCBI taxonomy): domain Bacteria; kingdom Pseudomonadati; phylum Pseudomonadota; class Betaproteobacteria; order Burkholderiales; family Burkholderiaceae; genus Burkholderia; species Burkholderia sp. MSMB1835. The sequence continues at coordinate 136,282 of NZ_LOYP01000043.1, read as the reverse complement.
GGTCGGCCGGATCGAGATTCGACTTGACCGGCAGCACCGCGCCGTCGTCGGCACTCGAATCGCGCAGCGGCACGAGCGGCTTCGACCGGCTGCCCGCCGCGTCGAGCAGGTCGTGCGCGCCGCCGGCGGGCAGCAGTACGAAATCGCCGTCCGCGAGTTCCAGCGTGCGCCCGTCGGCGGCACGCAGCCGGCAGGTTCCGGCCAGCACCAGATGGAACGCCGCCTCGCCGGGCGGCAGCGGGTCGTGCGGCATCGCGAACGGGCCGTCGAGCAGGCAGCGCACGTCGAGCTCGACATGGCTGCGACCGAGCGACAGCAGTTGACTCAATGCATCCATGAGACGATTGCGCTAAAAATCGACACTCTAGCGTATCGAAACTATCAGCGCGAGCGATCAGAATAGCCCTGCATCGCCCGAGATCGCGGCACCCGCCGCCCTCCTCACTCTTCTCGACAAGGACGCATCATGCTGAACTGGAACGAATACCGGAAGGAACTCTCGACGCGTATCGGCGACATCGCCAAGCTGTCGCCCGATACGCTGGCCGGCTACAAGGCGCTGTCCGGCGCAGGCGCCAAGACCGGCCATCTCGACGCGAAGACACGCGAACTGATCGCACTCGCGGTGGCCGTCACGACGCGCTGCGACGGCTGTATCGCCGTGCATACGGCCGAAGCGGCCAAGCATGGCGCGACCAAGGAGGAAGTGGCGGAAGCGCTCGGCGTCGCGATTGCGTTGAATGCGGGCGCGGCGCTCGTCTATTCGGCGCGTGTGATGGACGCGCTCGGCGATTGAGCCGGCGGCTGCGGCACTGCCGTCGGGCCGCACCGTATTTGTCGTGTTGCGCCCGGCCGCATGGCCGGGCGATCGCGCATCGCGCGGACGGCGATGTACGAAGCGCGTGCGGGTGACTCGCCTGGGCGCGTAAGCGTCGCGGAGTCGGCTACCATGCGCGAACGATACATCGTGAAGGAGCGCTCCATGTGCCGCTGGCTCGCCTATACAGGTAATCCGATCCATCTGGAAACCGTGCTGTTCCGCGCGAAGCATTCGCTGATCGACCAGAGCCTGCATTCGGAGCTGGGCGCGACGACCACCAACGGCGACGGCTTCGGCATCGGCTGGTACGGGCACCCCGACGAACTCCCGTTCCGCTATCGCTCCGTGCATCCCGCGTGGAACGACCGCAACCTGCGTGAAGCCGCGCGTGCGATCCGCTCGCGAATGTTCGTCGCACATATTCGCGCGGCAACCGACACGCCCGTGCAGGAAACCAACTGCCATCCGTTCCGTCACGGTCGCTGGCTGTTCGCGCACAACGGGCTGATCCGCGACTTCCACAAGCTGCGTCGCGACCTGACGATGAAGGTCGATCCCGCGCTGTTCCCGACGCTCGAAGGCTCGACCGACTCCGAGCTGATGTTCCGTCTCGCGCTGACGTACGGTCTCGAGCAGGCGCCGCTGCCGGCGCTCGAACGGATGGTCGGCGTGGTGGAGGAAACCGCCGCGCGGCATCGCGTCGCCGACCCGCTCAACATGACGATCTGCGCGACCGATGGCGAACGGATCGTCGCGGTGCGTTACTCGAGCGAACGGCAATCGCGATCGCTGTTCCACAGCACGTCGTTCAAGCACCTGCACGAGTTGTATCCGCATAATCCGCGTATCGCCGAAGCCGGCGACGATGCGTTCATGGTCGTGTCGGAGCCGCTCGTCGACCTGCGCGGCGCATGGGAGGAAGTGCCGGAAGGGATGGCGATCGTCGCGCACGGCGCCGACGTGCAGCAGCGGCCGTTCGGGCCGCGGCACAAGTGACATGCCGCAGTCCTGACGAAAGCGAGCGCATCCGAATGTCGAATACTTCGGCGCGATACGGCAATTGCGGCGATCCGTTTTGACGGACCGGCGATCGGTACCGCCGAATCAATCGAAAGCGATACGAATCATCTCCCGACGAATACGATCGGGCAACGGGCCTGGGATAATTCCCCAATTCGATAATGAGCGACGGAATCGCATGACGAAAGCAGACCTGCGCACTACTGAAATTTTCGCCGAATAAAAAATTAATACTCTTGCGATTTGATTCCGGCCAGGAATCCAGGGCGATAATCGACGTACGCGCGACAACATAGGTACGAGGAATTCCGCGACACGTCGACGAACAATCGTCACCATTCTTCCAACGAATTCCGACGCAAATCGTCTGCCCCATTGCCCTCGTGGCACGGGCGTGATCGGGACACACCGAAAATCCAGCGGGCGATAAAACGGGGGCGATATTGTACGCACCTTCCATCGCGTCGGCGACACGCCGTCATTTCGAATTATTACGGCGAATCGGCAATCATTACCTGATGGAGGGGACAGCACATCGTCGCGCCGTACGACGGCGAACGCTTATTCCTGATTAAAATATTCAAGTTACAAATTTTGAAAAGGCACGTTACAATTCGCCGACGGATGAATCCGCATCACAATAAAGTAACGACGCAGTTACCGGCACATCGACTCCGAGATGACTCAAGATCTCCAAAACCCACTCCCTGTCATGCTGACGGGCAACCAATCCGTGCTTTCCAGCATGAAGCAGGACCATGCCTTCGTGGTATGGCTCACCGGTGTCTCCGGTGCCGGCAAATCGACGCTCTCGAATCTACTGAAGGAACAACTCGACACGCGCGGCCTGCGGACTTTTCTGCTGGACGGCGACCAGCTTCGCGAAGGGTTGAATCAGGACCTGGGATTCAGCGACGCAGACCGCCACGAGAACATTCGTCGCACGGCCGAGGTCGCGCGCCTGATGGTGGATGCGGGGCTCGTCGTCATCGTTGCGCTGATCTCGCCGTTCCGGGAGGCACGCGCCAAAGCGCGCGCACGTTTTCCGCAGGGCAGGTTTTTCGAAGTCTTCGTCGACGTCGCGCTGGATGTGGCGGAAGCGCGCGATCCCAAGGGGCTGTATGCGTTGGCACGGCAAGGGACCATTCGGCAGTTCACGGGCATCGAATCGACCTATGAAAAACCGGTATTGCCCGATGTGCATGTGCGCACGGGCGAAGCAAGTCCGCTGGAATGCGTGCACGCGATCATGCAGAAATTGCCGTTGAACGGCTGATACTGGCGCGGCCACCGGGCCGCCAGCGCCCCCGCTCCCTTCTTCTTTTTCGGCGCGCTATTGTGGCGACCGGCGGTTGAACTGCCCGCGTTACGCCACATCGGCCCGCTGTCTTGGTTGGCCGCGACGATCAAACCGCATCCGAATCGAATCAAGCTCGCCCGGCAACCTGCGCGAACGCGCGCGCAGCCGCGGTAGCGCCACGAACCCGAGGCGTTCGTACAGCGCGCGGGCGCGCACGTTGCACGTCAGCACGTCGAGCACGACGTCACGGCTGCCGTCGGCCGGCAACGCGCCGGCATCGAGCGCGTCGCGAAACAGCGCGGTGAAGATGCCCGTGCCGCGCTGGCGCGCGTCCGTCGCGCAATGTGCGATCAAAATCTGCGAACGCTTCGGCGCCGGAATCTCTGTCTCGAGCACCAGCCCGCGTAGCAGCTGGCCGATCGTACGGCGCAGCCCAAAGAAGCGCATCAATGCCCACACGACGTGCACGTCGTCGAACGTCGTCCGCCGCCCGTCGTGAATCGCCATCACCGCGAGCACCGTGCCATCGTCGGCGACTGCGACGCGATGCCGGCGCCACGAGAAACGTCCGTGGCGCGACCGGAATGCCTGTTGCAGGAAAGCGATGCAGCGCGCGTCGCTTTCGCCAAGAAAGAAGCCGAATTCGGCCACACCGGACGCAAACACGAGCGGCGCGCATGCTGCCGCGTCATCCGCATCGGCCGCGCGAAACCGCGCCGGTTCGCCGGCGCGCGGGACGGCTTGCGAAACCGCGGCGTCCCGCGTCACGCACTGCGCCCTGCAAGACGCGACAACACGGCAACCGCCCGACCGATCTGCTCCGGCTCATGCGTCGAACAGATGAAAAAGCGCAGCCGCGCGGCCTTTTCCTCGACGGCCGGATAGAAGATCGGCTGCACGTTGATCCCTTCGTCGAACATCGCATTCGCCCACTGGGCGGCCTTCAGCGAGCTGCCCGTGATCACCGGCACGACCGCATACCCGGCGCTCGTGCCCGTATTCAGGCCGGCAGCACGCGCCTCGGTCAGGAACTGCCGCCCGCGCGCCTGCAGTTGTGCGACGCGCTCCGGCTCGGCCTGCAGGCGTTCGAGCGCGGCCAGCGACGCCGCGGCGAGCGTCGGCGCGAGCCCGACGCTGTACAGGAAGCCCGGCGCCAGATGGCGCAACATGTCGACGAGCGGCTGGCAGCCGGCGATGAACCCGCCGCAACTGGCCAGCGTCTTGCTCATCGTGCCCATCCACATGTCGACCTGGTCGGGCGCGACGCCGGCATGCTCGCGGATGCCCTTGCCGGTCGCGCCGAGCACGCCGAGCGAATGCGCCTCGTCGACCAGCAGGAATGCCCCGTGGCGTGTCTTCACGTCGACGAAGCGCTGCAGGTCGGGGAAATCGCCGTCCATGCTGTACAGCCCTTCGATCGCGATCAGCACGTGCCGGTATTCGCGGCGCACGCGCGACAGCAGCTCGTCGAGCGCCTGCCAGTCGTTGTGCGCGAAGCTCAGCCGCTTCGCGCCGCTCAACTGCGCGCCCTGCACGATGCTGTTGTGCGCGAGCGCGTCGTGGACCACCAGGTCGCCCGGGCCGAACAGCGCGCCGATCACGGTCACGTTGGTCGCATGGCCGCTCACGAACGCGACGCAGTCGTCGGTCTCGTAGAACCCGGCCAGCGCCCGCTCGAGCTCGCGCTGCACCGGCCGCTCGCCCGCGACCATCCGGCTCGCCGAGGCCGACGTGCCGTAGCGGTCGATCGCGGCCTTCGCGCGCGCGGACACCGCCGGATCGCCGGCCAGGCCCAGGTAGTTGTAATTCGCGAAGTTCAGGTATTCGCGGCCGCCGATCTGCGTGGTCGCTCCGGCGACACCGTCGTGCACGCGGAAAAACGGCGAGTCGACCCGCAGCTTCTCGCCCATCTCGCGCATGATCCGGACCTGCTGATACTGCGGCATCGATTCGAAGCGGCTGCGCGCCGACGCGGCCTGCACCGCCGGCGTGCCCGGCACGCCGGGCGCCGCCGCGGCGTCGGTCGCGCGCTCCAGTTGCCGTTTCAGCGCTTTCGCCGCCAGTTGCTGGCGAAGATGCTCTCCCAGTGCCATTGCTTCCTTCGCTATATCTCGAAAAGACGCTATGTTACGCCGCGTATTTTTAAAAGACGTGGCGTCACGCGTCGGAAAAGTCGGCCCACTGCCACGCATCGGGCGTGGCCAGCAACGCATCGACCAGCCGAAAATTCATCTCGTGGCTCGGCCGCAGCGCGCTCACGCGCGCGAGCAGCGGCGCACCGGCCAGCGCGAGATCGCCGATCAGGTCGAGCACGCGATGCCGGACGAACTCCTCCGGCAGCCGCATCCCGCCCAGCACGCGATTGCCGACGATCGACGCGGTGCACGACGGCCGCGCGCCGCGCAGGATCGGCACGCCGCGCAGATAGCCGGCGACGATCGCCGGCACGGCCCACTTCACGCGCCCGTACGAGCGCGACGGCGCGATGTCGGTCGCGAATGCGGCCGGCGTCAGCGCGCCGTCCCAATGCATGTCGCCGAAGCCGCGCAAGTCGTTGCGCACGCTCAACTCGTAGCGCGGCGCCGGCTCGATCCGCATCTCGCGCCGCTGGTCGCCATCGCCGTCCGTGACGACGACCGGCCGCAATACGCGGATGAAGCGCTTCGGCGCATCGAGCGCGACGCGGCCGCACGCGCGGATCGCGTCCACCCATGGCGTTGCGCTGCCGTCGAGAATCGGCACCTCTTCCGCGTCGAGCTCGACGATCGCATGATCGATCTCGCATGCGAGCAGCGAGGCAAGCAGGTGCTCGACCGTGCGCACGCCGATGCCGTCGGCATTGCGCAGCATCGTGCAGAGCGGCTGCGCACGGCGCAGCGCGGGATCGACGGGCAGCGTCGCAAGCGTGCGCCCGTGCTCGATCCGACGAAACACGATGCCCGTCACGCCGTCTGCCGGACGCGCGGGCAGAATCCGCACGGCGACCCGGCGGCCCGTGTGCAACCCGTGCCCGTCGATCGTCAGCGGGCGCGCCAGCGTGCCCTGCCGCGTCGCCCAGCCGGTCGGCGCGCTCACCGCGCCACCTCGAGCGACGGCGACGGCTGACCGGCAACCGGCGCCGGCCGCGTATCGAGCATCGCGCGCGCTTCGCCGTCGATCGCATGCTTCGCGGCGAGCGCCGCGACGGCCTCTTGCGCGGCATCGGTCGCCGACACGGCATCGACGCCGGTATCGGCCGACGCGCCGATCGAATCGACGATGCGCGCAGCCAGCGTCGTCACCGACGCGCCTTCGGCGATCGCCATCACCGACAGCTTGACCTCGAACGCTTCCTCGACCGCGAGGCCGAGCTCCATCCCCATCAGCGAATCCATGCCCATGTCGAGCACCGACTTGTCGAGCGCGATGCGATCGGGCGTCATGTGCAGAATCCGCGCGATCTGCGCCTGCAGCGTCCGCGCGACCAGCGCGATCGCTTCGTCGCGCGGCAGCGCGAGCACCTCTTCGCGCAGCTGCGTGCCGCCGTCGCGCGCATCGCCGCCCTTCGCCTGCGATTGCAGCAGCGCATACCGGCGCGCCTTCGCGGCCGGCATCCCGCGGGCGACCGCGTGCCAGTCGAGCCGCACCACCGCTTCGCCGGCCGCGCCCGCGACCAGCACGCGCTCGAGCGCGGCCATCGCTTCGTCGGACGTGATCGACGCGCCGCCGATCCGCGACTGCAACGCTTCGCGCGTATCGGCGTGGCGTGCGAGGAAGCCGACGTCCTCGAGCGGCCCCCAGGCCATGAACGTACCGGGCAAGCCTGCCGCACGGCGATGTTCGACCAGCGCCTCGAGGAAGGTGTTGGCCGCGACGTAGTTCGATTGCCCCGGATTGCCGAGATAGGTCGTCGCCGACGAATAGACGACGAACAGGTCAAGCGGCAGCCCGCGCGTCGCGCGATGCAGGTTCCAGGCGCCGGCCACCTTCGGCGCGAGCACCGCGGCCATCCGTGCATCGTCGAGATTGCGCACGAGGCCGTCGTCGATCGACATCGCGGAATGCAGCACGCCCTTCAGCGGAAGGCCGCGCCGGACGATCGCGTCAATCATCGCGTCGACCGCCGCGGCATCGGTCACGTCGCACGACACGACGTCGACGGTGACGCCGAGCGTATCGTGCCAGCGCGCGACCTCGTCGCGCGCCGGCGCAGCGAGTTCGCCGGAGCGGCTCGCCAGCGTCAGCCCGCGTGCGCCGTGCTCGACCATCCAGCGCGCGCTCGCGAAGCCCAGGCCGCCCGTGCCGCCGACCACCAGGTATGCGCCATGCGGATCGAGCGCGAGCGCCTCCGCCCGCGCGACGCCGCGCGTCGGCGCGGGCGTGCCGGACGGATAGGTCACGAGCACCTTGCCGATCTGGCGCGCCTGCTGCATGTAGCGGAACGCATCCTCGGCCCGCTCGGCCGGGAACGCGCGATACGGCAACGGATGCAGCACGCCTGCCGAGAACAGCGCCATCACTTCGCCGAACAGCCGCGCGGTCAGCGCCGGCAACGCGCCCATCAACTGATCGGCGTCGATGCCGAAATAGCTGATGTTGTTGCGGAACGGCCGTAGGCCGATATGGCTGTTTTCGTAGAAATCGCGCTTGCCGAGTTCGAGGAAACGACCGAACGGACGCAACGTATCGATGCTGCGCACCATCGCCTCGCCGGCGAGCGAATTCAGCACGATGTCGATGCCCTCGCCGCCCGTCATCGCGCGAATCTCGTCCGCGAAGGCCAGGCTGCGCGAATCGAGTACGTGATCGGCGCCGAGCAGGCGCACGAACTCGCGTTTCTCGTCGCTGCCGGCCGTCGCGAACACCTCCGCGCCGAAGTGGCGCGCCAACTGGATCGCGGCGATCCCGACGCCGCCCGCGCCGCCATGCACGAGCACGCGCTCGCCGCGACGCAGCCGTGCGAGTTCGACCAGTGCGTAGTACGCGGTGAAGAACGTGGTCGGCACGGTCGCCGCTTCCTCGAACGACAGGCGTTCGGGTTTCGGCGCGATGGCCTGCGCGCGCGTCCTCACGCGCGTCGCGAACGATGCCGGCGCGAAGCCGAGCACCGCGTCGCCCGGCGCGAATTCCGTCACCGCGCGGCCCACCCGGACGACGCGGCCGGACAGTTCCATGCCGATCGTTGCGCCCGCGAAGCCGGTCTCGACCGCCTCATCGGACAGGAGCCCCATCGCATACATCACGTCGCGGAAATTCAGGCCGGTGGCAACCGGCTCGATTTCCACCTCGTCGTCGCCCAGCGCGCGTTCCGACAACGCGAACCATTCGAGATTGCGCAGCGAGCCCGGTGCGTCGAACGCGAGCACCGCCGCGCGCGCCATCGCGCCGTCGCTGCGCGCCGCGGCCCGCGCGGCCGTCAGCATGCGCGGCACCAGCCGCCCGTGTGCGCTCAGCACGACTTCTTCCTCGGCCGCCGCGCCGGTCAGCTCGCGAATCAGCGCATCGGGAATCCCGTCCGCCGTGCGATCGACGTCGATCAGCCGGCACGCAAGTTCGGGATGCTCGTTCGCCAGCACGCGACCGAGGCCCCACAGCGTCGCCTGTTCCGGGTGCGCGTTCGCGGCACCGGCGAACGGCGCGCCGCCGCGCGTGACGACGGTCAGTCGCGTGGCCGCGTTCGGCTGCGCGCCGAGCGCGCGCACGAGCGCTGCCAGCGCGATCACGCCGTGACGCAGCGCGGCCATCAGGCCGTCTCCCGTCGTCGTATCGGCGAGCGGCGTCTCCGGCGCGCAGAACACGACATGCGCCGGCTGCCCGGCCGGCAACGACGCGATCGCGTCGGCCGCATGCGTGACGTCGACGATATCGGCCGGATAGCCCGCGTGCGCGAGCGCATCGGCCAGCCGCCCGCCGAAACCGCCGGCCGCGTCCGGGGCGTGCATCACGAGCCATTGTTCGCTGCGGGCGAGCACATCGAGATCGCTCGCGTCGCTGCCGTGTTGCGCGGCAGCGGTACTGGCCGGGTTGCGCGCGATGACGAACGTCGGCGTGCCATCCAGATCGAGCCCCTGCTCGACATGCCGCACGACGTCGACGTAGCCCGCGCGCGCCAGCGCCGCTTCGAGATCCGCCGGCGCCAGCGGCGCGGGCGCATCCGCCTCCGTCGTCGCCGCCTGCGGGGCGAACACGATGTCGGAGAAGCGGCCGCGACGCGACTCCGCCAGCAGCAGCAAGCCGCCCGGCGCCAGCCACGACCGCATCGCATTCAGTGCATCGGCCGGATCGTGACGACCGCTTAGCACACGGTTCGCGACGATCAGGTCGTAAGGCCCGGCATCGTCGGCGGACAGCGACAAGCGTTCGCCCGGCTGCAACGCCACCGTGCGCACCGTCGCTTGCGCATCCGTATCGAATCCGGCCAGTTGCCCGGCCGTCGCGGCGATCGTGTGATCGCAGCGCGCGGCGGCGAGATGCATGCCGAGCGTCTGCAGCACGTCGCCGTCCGTCGCGCCCAGTTCGAGCACGCGCAGCCGGCGCGTCGGCTGCCACGCGTCGACCGCCTGCTCGACGCCGGCCGCCAGCAGCGCATGCACGTGCTGCCAGGTCGGCGATGCGGCAAGCAGTTGCTCGACCAGACTGTGCCCGGTCGGCGACAGCCAGCGAGCATCGTCCTTCGCGCCGTTGAGCACGTCGGGCAGCGCCGCGCCGCAATGCGCGAGCAACGTCAGCTCGGCCACGTGTCCCGGCGATTCGGCCAGCAGCCCGCGCCACAGATCGTCGAGCGGCGGCAGCGCCGCGCACGCCGCATCGTCGCGCACCAGACGCGCGCCGTCACGAGCGGCAAGACCATCCTCGACGAGCATGTCGGCCAGGCGTGCAGCGAACGCCGCCCGCTCCGGAGCGGGCTGCCACGTGCCGGCGAACACGCCGAGCGCATCGAACGCGCGGAGCACGTACAGGCTTGCCAGCACGTCGAGCAGCGGCAGGATTTCGGTCAAATGCTGCGTCCGGCGACCGTCGAGCCCGGCGGCATCGACGCGCGCGACGGCTTGCGCGAGCAACGCGTCGGGCGCCGGCAACCCGGCCGCGTCGACGTCGTTCGGCAACGGCAGCTCTTCGAGGCGGTAGACGAAACGCGAAGGCAGGTTCTGGCGGCGACCGACGAGGTCCACGCGCCGGAACCGGCATGCGCCGAGCCGCGCGACGATCGCGCCTTGCGCGTCGAGGAATTCGAAATGCGCGACGATCGAATGCGGGCTGCGCCGGTCGATCCGCGCGAGCACGCGGGCGACCGTGTCGCCGCGCAGGTAGTCGACCCGGCCGATCTGCACCGGCACGTAAGCCGGATGCTCGCCGTCGCGCGCCTGCGCCGTCAGCAACGCGAACAGCGGATGAAACCCGCTGTCCATCAGCGCCGGATGCAGCAGATAGGCGGACAGCGCCCGCGCATCGCCGCACGCGGCCGGCGCGGCGACGTCGGCCAGCGCGGCGTCCTCGGCCGCGGCAACCCGCACGGCGCGGACCCAGCGGAACGCCGGCCCGTAGCCGAGACCGATCGCCGCGGTATTCGCATACAGCGTGTCGCCGTCGGCGGCCGGCAGCACGAGCAGGCGCGCGAGCGTCTCGGCCGGCACGCTGCTCGCGGCGCCAAGCGCGTTGCCGCTTTCGAGCATCCGCCCCGTCACGTTCAGCGCCCATGCGCCGTCGGACATCCGGTCGCGCGTCTCGATCGTGAACGTCGCGGTGCGCGGCTCGATCACGAGCCGGAACAGCTTCGCCTGCTGCGGCTGGAACACCACCGGCGTGCGGATCTCGACGTTTTCGAGCGCCGCATCCGGCGTGTCGAAGAAGGTGCGCGCCGCGGCGAGCGCCATTTCCACGTAGCCGGCGCCCGGGAACGCCACGCCGCCGTCGACGACGTGATCGGCCAGCATCGGCAGCTTCGCCGGATCGAGCTGGTTTTCCCAACCGAATGCGTGTTCGTGCAGGCGATAGCCGAGCAGCGGATGCTCGCGGCGACGATCGACGAGACCGTAGCCTTCGACGGTCGGCGTGAGCCAGAAGCGGTCGCGCTGCCACGGATAGGACGGCAATGCCGCACGCGATGCGCCGGGCGCGAAGCGGTCGGGATCGACGCTCGCGCCGTGCGCGATCGCCGCGAGAATCGCTTGCCGCAGCGTCGCCGCGCTGCCGTGATCGCGCTTGAGCGTCGGCAGCGCCACGCCGGTCACGCCGGCCGCCGTCAACGCCTGCTTCACGTACGTGCGCAGGATCGAATGCGGCGAGACTTCGATGAACAGCCGGACACCTTGCTCGATCAGGTACGCGATGCCGTCGCCGAAGCGCACCGGCTCGCGGATGTTGCGCCACCAGTAGCGCGCATCCAGTTCGTTGCCGGCCAACGGGCCGCCGGTCACCGTCGACACGAATGCGCCGTTGCCCGGTTGCGGCCGCACGCCGGCCAGTTCGGCCAGCACCACCGGCTCGATGCGATCCATGTGACTGCTGTGGAACGCATAGTCGAGGTCGAGCATCTGGAAGAACTTGCCGCTGCCGCGCAGCGCCGCTTCCAGCGCCTGCAAGCCCTGCAGTTCGCCTGCGAGCGTGACCGCATCGGGGCTGTTGATGCCGGCCACCTCGACCCGGCGCGCCAGCCCGTGGCGCGCGATCAGCTCGCGCGCCGCCGCCTCGCCGATGCCGACGGCCGCCATCCGGCCGCTGCCGCGCGTCATCGCCTGCGCGCGGCTACGGATCTTGATCACGCGTACCGCGTCGGCGAGCGACAGCGCGCCCGTCACCCACGCCGCGGCGATTTCACCGACGCTGTGGCCGATCGCCGCGTCGTAACGCATGCCGCGTGCGTCGATCACGCGGATCATCCCGACCTGGATCGCGAACAGCAGCGGCTGCGCGTTCTCCGTCGCGGCGAGCCATTCGGCGCCCGCGCCGGCCAGCCATTCCGCGCTCGGGCCGCCGCGCATCACGTCGACGAGCGACGGGCTGCCGTCCTCGCACCACAGCGCGTCGACTTCGTCGAGCGCCGCACGGAAAACCGCGTTCTCCGCATAAAGTTCGTTGCCCATCCCGACCCACTGGCAACCGTTGCCCGAGAACACGAGCGCGGTGCGCAACGCGTCGGCCGGCGCCTGGCCGGTTGCGACGCAGGCCGGCAGCCCTTCCTGCGCCGAGTGAGCGAGCGCCGCAAGCGCCGCGCGGCCTTCCGTCACGTCGGCAGGCGCGACGATCGCGCGATGTTCGAACCATTGACGTCGACGCACGGCCGCGCCGGCAAGCGCCTGCCAGTCGGCGCCGTCGTCGAGCATGGCCAGATAGCGGCCTGCGAGCGCCGCGAGCGCAGTCGCGCTGCGCGCGGTCAGCACGAGCGGCGACGGTTGCGCCGGCATCGGTTCGGGCGCTGCCGTCGACACGTCGTGTGCGACCGGCGCCTCGGTCAGCACGACGTGGGCGTTCGTTCCGCCGAAACCGAACGAGTTGACGCCGACCGTCAGCGGCGCGCCGCCCGCGTCGAGCGGCATGTAGCGATCGACGACGCGCAAACGCCCGCCGTCGAAATCGATCCCGGGATTGGGCGTGACGAAGTGCAGCGAGCGCGGCACCGCGCGATGCTTCAGGCACAGCACGGCCTTCAGCAGGCCGGCCATGCCGGATGCCGTTTCGAGGTGGCCGATGTTGGTCTTCACCGAACCGATCAGCAGCGGACGGTCCGCCGGGCGCTCGCCCGACACGACGTCGATCAGCGCGCGTGCTTCGATCGGGTCGCCCACTGCCGTACCGGTGCCGTGCGCCTCGAGATAAGCGAGCGACTGCGGATCGATGCCGGCGCGTGCATACACGCTGCGCAGCAGCGCTGCCTGCGCGGCCGCGCCCGGCACGCTGATCCCGCCCGGCGAGTGCCCGACCGAGTTCACGCCGGAGCCGGCGATCACCGCATGGACCGTGTCGCCGTCCGCCAGCGCGCGATCGAGCGGCTTGAGCAGCACGACCGCACCGCCTTCCGAGCGCACGTAGCCGTCGCCGGTCGCGTCGAATGCGCGGCAACGGCCGCGCGGCGACAGCATCGACGCCTTGGAGAAGCTGACGAAGCCGAACGGGTGCAGCAGCAGGTTGACGCCGCCGGCGAGCGCCACGTCGGCTTCGCCGGACTGCAGCGCCTTGACGGCCTGATGAAGGGCGACGAGCGACGACGAGCAGGCCGTGTCGACCGTCATGCTCGGGCCGTGCAGGTCGAACAGATAGGACACGCGGTTCGACGCGATGCTCAGCGTATTGCCGGTCGCCGAATACGGATCGATCACGTTCAGATCGTCCATGTTGCGGTTGCCGTAATCCATGCTGGCCGCGCCGACGAAAACGCCGCAGTTGCTGCCGCGCATGTCGGCCGGGCGCACGCCGGCATCCTCGAACGCTTCCCATGCGAGTTCGAGCAGCAGGCGCTGCTGAGGGTCCATCTGGGCCGCTTCGCGCGGGGAAATGCCGAAGAACGCGGCGTCGAAGCCGGCGACGTTGTCGAGCACGCCGGCCGCGAACGTGTAGCTCTTGCCCGGTTCGCGTTTGGACGGGTGCTGGTAGAAATCGGTACCGAAGCGGTCGGCGGGGATTTCGGTTACTGCGTCGCGTTCGTCGCGCAGCAGTTGCCAGAAGTCGCCAAGATTGTTTGCGCCCCCGGGAAACCGACAAGCCGCCCCAATTATTGCAATCTTACTGTTCATCTTTTATGTCGCTTTCTCGGATGCGTGCGGTTCTTCCGCGCGATTTCCGTCATCTTGTACCACATGCAGCAGTGCAACCCCAAGCTCTTCGGCTGCCAAATTCCGGCATTCTGGAGTATCTGTGCCGTAATTTCGCCAAATGAAGTAGTCGCTGGTTTGTGGAGAAACGCCCAGCTTTTCGAATACGTGAGGTAACGCGGGGACGTGATCGCCGTAAAAGCAAACGACCGTTTCACGATCGCTGGCGCGCAAATGATCGAGCAAGCGGCCGATCATTGCGTCGGCGTTTTCAATGTGCCGCAGGTAGGCTGTCAGGTCGCGCCAGGATGGGTCTTCGCCGAGAGTATGCCGCGAAGACGATTCTCCCGGTAATACCTGCTCGAGGTGTAGTGGGCCGTGGTTTTCCATCGTCATCGCGAAGATGAAGCGCGGCGCGCTTCGAGGTTCGTCCAGTACATCGATGACAGTATCCAGCACGGCCGAATCCGCTATATAGGGGCCGGCTCGGGGCGAATCGGAAAAATATTCGATATCCAGAAATTTGCCAAAACCGAGCAACGGAAAAGCCCTGTTCCTTCCGAAGAAGTCTGCATAGTACGGATGAACCGCGACAGTCTTGTAACCGCCGCGCTGAAACCAGGTTGCGATCGTTGTGCACATGCGCCGCACGAAAGCGTACGGGTAGAAACGAGCGTAGCCGAGACGCGCAGGCGCCAGTCCGCTCAGCATCGCAAACTCCGTACGCATCGTATTCGCTCCCCAGGCCGGCACGAACAGTTCGCCGTGGTAGCTGGATTCCCGACGCGCGATGTCCAAATGACGGTAGTTCGCGGGATCGATCTCCGCGCCAAGGCGCCGCGCGTCGAAATACGACTCGCTCTGAATCACGATCACGTCAGGTCCCGCGGTCGGCGCGCCCGATGCGAACGGACCCGTCCGGGCAGCTTGTTCGAACGCGCGCAGCGTCGCGGGACGCAGGCCATTCAGCAGATATGCGACGAATACTGCGAAAAATCCATGCCGCTGCTGGTCCGCGCCGGCGTCCAGCGTAAGCGGCAAGCGTGCTGCCAGCCAATAGCTCGCGACCGCGGACGCCACGATGAGCGTCGTCACCAGCCAGAGCGCCCCGTCGAACGGTCGCTCAGCAAAGAAGCCGCTCAGCAGCACCGCGACGCCAATCACGATTCCGATTACCTTGCCGACACTCAGAAACGGCAGGTACAAGCGGGGATGCGCGAACAACTGGCTGAACAGACTCAAATCCGTAAAAACAAATGGTTCGCGCAGCGACTCGTACTTTGCATTGCTCACAGTGACCAACAGGCCGACGAGTGCCACTGCAATGCAGATCGAAAATACGAGGCGTCTCGTCACGATCAGCATCGCACCAGTCAGAAACAAAAGTGCAACCGCATGCAGCATTAGGGCAACGCCGGAACGGTGCCGCATGCGTGGCAACGCCAAGGCATCCAGCACGAACGACGCGCCAAGCGCGATCGGTAGCGTGAGCAACATGCCGACGCTCAAGCTAGCGCTCCCGCCGAGGTAAGTAGGACAGTCCGCCGAGTATCGCGTCACCGAATCGCGCCGGTAGCAGCGTCAACAGGCGCATACCGAGCGCGAGCAATCCCGGAAACGCAATCTCGGCCCGCCGCGCCGCCAGCTTGCGGCGAATGTAGCCAGCGGCTTTGTCCGCCGACCACATGAACGGCTTGTCCCCCGGGAATACATCACTCATCGCAGTCTTGACGAAGCCGGGCAAAACGATCGCGAGGTGTATGCCGTCGCGCGCCAGCAACGGGCGCACCGAATCGCCGTACGCCTTGAGTGCCGCCTTGCTCGCGCAATACGCCGGTGAAATCGCCATCCCGCGCAGCGCAGCGATGGAGCTCACCAACGCAATCTGGCCGCTGCACCGCGCTCGCATGCGCGCAATCACCGGCAGTACCGCGTGCATCGCCCCATAGAAGTTGGTATCGACGACGGCGGCCATACGACCAAGCTCTTCCCAGTCGTGAGCTGACTCAAGCGTACTTGCAATCCCGGCGTTGGCGATCAGCAAATCTATCGAATATGTGTCGTCAAACTGCCAAATCCATGCCTGCATCGCCGTTGCGTCTCGCACGTCGACTTGTGCGGTCACCACCTGGGCGCCAAGCGCGCGGCACGCATCAGCGCAGGCATCAAGCCGTCGCACATCGCGACCAACGAGCCCCAACACCACACCGGGCGCGGCGTAGGCAATCGCGAGCGCGCGTCCGATGCCTGCGCTTGCGCCGGTAATGACAATGTGGCGAGGGGTGGTGCTAGTCATGCGACGCCTCAAGCCGTGACACGGCACCACGAATCGCCCGCTCGATCCCCGTACGGGTATAGAAGTCGCCGTTGATTTGGGTATGGTGAATAACGTAGTCGAGAAATGCTTGGTAAAGCTCGCGATCAGGTTCAAATTCAGCTTTCCAAAAATCATCAAGACTGCCTTGCCATGTCAGTCCCTGCATATCGTAGATCGCATGCCCGAGAGCAATTAGCGGCCGCCGATGATGAAGGGCTGACAACCCAACCGTACTGTTCACGACGATTACGCCGCGCGCATACTCAAGCAAAGTCGGCAAGTGCCCCGCGTCGATGAAGGTAACGCGGTCGGCGACCCCCAATTCCTGCGCGAGCAGCAGCACATAACGCCGATGATCGATTAGCCCCGTATCTAACGGATGATTCTTGACCACGAGACGAACGTTGGAGTCGGCATGGGCAGCGAATGACCGTAGTACTTGATCGATCGCCGGCCGGGTGCCGCCAAATGGGGAATGCACAACAAGTTGAGCATCCGAATTGAGTTGCAGGGGGAACAAAAAGTAGCCGTCAGTTGCGCGAAGCAATTGATCCGTTACCCGGCCTGCATCACGCTCGAATCCACGCTGCGCAAGTGCGCGCCAGGCGAGCCCGACATACTCTACGAACCCGTTATGTGGCCGATGACTGCGATAGTGCGGAAATCGACGTGAAAATAGCGTATTGGCGCCGCGATAGGCGATATCGTGAAAGGCTCGCTCGCGAAGGTTATAGCCGGTCGGTGCGGCAGGCGGACTTGCTGGCGTCTCCTTGCGTCGGTCACGATACCAGTCCGGATCCCGGGGTAACAGGGAGCGTCCATTGACGCCATGGCGCTCCAGCGTCAGCCAGTGCGGTCGCACATAGCCCTCTTCGAAGACATGTACGCGCATGCCCGCCTTCTGTGCTATCGCGTGCGCGGGTACATGAACCTCGCGACAGTCGCCGAACATCAGTACATCGGTGAAGTCACCTCGTCCGATTACGTCCGAATACCATGCCGGCAGTTCGCCAAGGCGCCCCTCATAATTCACGGCATGGCGGGCAGCCCCCCCGTATAGAAGATCTCCTCCACAAAAATTGACCTTCTGTACTGCATGGCCGCGCGTGCGCAAAGCCTCGGCCAGCTTGGAAAAAAAAGGGGAGGCCGTACCCTGAAGCGCAAGATATGAGCGACGCATGAAAGAATGTTGCGAGCGGTGCGGATACACAGAAACCGAGACGCTTTCGTCCCTCACAGCATCCACACTATATATATGAACCGGACGTGGAAATCACACGGGCGCCACCGCTAGCAATTATCGCATTCGGCAGCACCAAAAACATTAGCGCGAACAAAATCGTGAGCCGAAACAGAAATGCAGTGACGCACGTCACGTAACGTCGCTATAATACGCGCCCCTCGCCGCACCCTCCCCACATACCGCCATCGGGCGTGGTCCGATCCGACTATGCCACCGACCGGCGCGTATGTGCCATCAGCCCCCACTGCAACCGCCTGAATCGGGCCCGCAAAATCACCGAGCCGCGTGCAAGCCTTACCACTCACATTCGAAAAAATTACACAAATGACATTGTTGAGTCAGGTGCGAAAAACCACACTTAGATAGCGCAAAATTACGGTGCTGGCTATAATCACTCGCCCGAATTTCGGTGTGAACGTCGCCTGCCAGAGGTGCAGCGGCACGAGCGCTGGGTCGCGAAGCAACCCACTACGCATACCTTGCGCTGGTGGCGCATGCCCTTGACGGTGGACGCGAGCGGCGCCCCCGGCATCCCAAGATCTTTGGCAATTGAGTTTGGACAAGACGTTGAAAACGCTATCGGAAAAGTATTCGGCGTCGTCGCTAGGCGGCAACGATAAGGGTGTAGTGGCACGGCTCAAACGAATCAACACGTTGTTTGCAGTTACCGTTCTGGCCCCGACTATCATCGCCACGGCCTACTACGGCCTGATCGCGTCGGACATCTATGTTTCCGAATCTCGGTTTGTTGTCCGCAGCCCGCAGCGCCAAAGCCAGACAAGCCTTCTCAGTTCTCTGCTACAAGGTACTGGCGCGGCCCGCGCGCAAGACGACACATACTCTGTAGTCGACTACATTCGGTCTCGCGACGCACTGCGCGAGCTGAATCGGGATAACTATATTCTTGACGCCTACAGCCAGCACGGCGACGTAGTCAGTCGCTTTTCACGTTATTTCGACGACAGTTTCGAAGCGCTGTGGCGCTACTACGGCAAACGAATTGTCTCCGTCGATCTGGATTCGACGTCGGCAATCACGACCCTACAGGTACGTTCGTATACCGCAAGTGACGCGCAAAAGATCAATGAAGACCTGATTGCGATGAGCGAGCGCCTCGTCAACCGCATGAATCAGCGTGCGGCAGCAGATACGGTCAGATTTGCACAACAACAAGTAGACTCTGCAACGACAAAAGCGAAAGACGCGGCCGCAACCGTAGCAGCCTATCGCAATTCTTTTTCCGTGTTCGACCCGGAACGCCAGTCCGCTTTGCAGTTGCAGCAAATCACCGGTTTGCAGAATCAGTTGCTTACGGCGCAAAACCAACTCATCCAGCTTCAGTCAATCGCTCCGCAGAACCCACAGATTCCTGTGCTGAAGACGAATATTCAGACACTCGAAAAGCAAATCGCGAATACAACCGTTGGTGTCGCCGGAAGTAAAGATTCCCTTTCCGCGAAGGCCGCCAATTACGCACGTCTGCAACTTGATGCTCAATTTGCCGATCGCCAACTGGATGCGGCAATGACCGCTCTTCAAAACGCACGAGTGGAAGCAAGCCGCAAGCAGCTGTATCTTGAACGTCTCGTCGAACCCAACAGGCCCGATGTAGCGATCGAACCTAAACGTATCCGCGGCATTGTTACTGTGTTTGTGCTTGGCATTGTAGCCTGGGCCTCGCTCAGCCTGCTGATTGCAAGCGTGCGCGAACATCAACACTGACGTCATGTCGTCTCCTCGGCCATATCCTTCGCTGCTTACCTCGCTCAAAATCCAGATGCGAGTAGTTTTCGCGCTAACCATGCGTGAAATTATTACGCGCTACGGTCGGCACAATATTGGTTTCGCATGGCTGTTTGCAGAACCAATGTTGTTCACGGTCGGTATCGCGGCACTTTGGAACCTGCTACACGAGACGGGACAGGGACACGAGATCAACGTGACGGCCTTTGCGGTCACAAGCTACTCCACGGTTCTGGTCTGGCGTAACACAATTGGGCGATGCACGCTGGCTGTCGAGCCCAATGCGGCCTTGCTGTTCCATCGCAATGTTCGCGTTATCGACCTGTTTTTTGCGCGCATCACACTTGAGATTGTCGGCACAACGCTATCGATGCTGGTGCTGACCAGCACACTGATCGCGATAGGAATAATCGACCCGCCCGCCGATGTCCTGAACATGGCAGCCGGCTGGGTGTTGTTATGCTGGTATTCGGCCGCGCTTGGCCTGCTGATCGGCGGACTGTGCGAATACAGCGAACTTGTCGAAAGACTCTGGCACCCGATTTCCTACTTCCAACTTCCTGTATCCGGCGCCTTCGTTATGGCGAGTTGGCTTCCCCCCAACCTGCGTGACATCGCAATGTTGTTTCCTGCGCCGAACTGTGTGGAATTATTTCGCTACGGTTACTTCGGCTCACAGATCACGCCATACTACGACGTTCCCTATACGATCACGGTCTGTGCTTTCCTCACGTGGATCGGACTTGCGGTTGTGAGAGACGTGTCGACGAGAGTGGAACACTGATGTTAAATCTTCAAGACGTGTCGAAGCACTACAGCACACGCAACGGCAGACGGTTAATTCTCGACCATATCAATCTCACAATCGAGCCGTCCGAACGCATCGGCATTCTAGGACGCAACGGCGCGGGCAAATCGACACTGGTCCGCCTGATCAGCGGCTCCGAATTACCGACTTCGGGTACTATCGAGCGAGCAATGAGCGTATCCTGGCCGCTCGCCTTTTCAGGCGGATTCCAAGGAAGCCTCACCGGTCTCGATAATCTGCGGTTCGCCTGTCGAGTCTACGGTGCATCCTACGAGGCCGCCCTACCTTTTGTGGAAAACTTCACCGAACTGGGAATGTATCTGCGAGAGCCGGTGAAAAAATACTCAAGCGGTATGCTTGCGCGACTTGCGTTCGCGATGTCAATGGCGATCGAATTCGACTGCTTTCTGATCGATGAGGTTATCGCAGTCGGTGACGCAAGTTTTCGCGACAAATGCCATCAGGAACTATTTGAAAAACGCCGCGATCGAGCGATGATTATGGTGTCGCATGATCCTCATATTATTCGTGAACACTGCACGCGTGCATGTGTACTTGAGAAAGGGGTCCTGCGTGAGTTCCTGGATGTAGACTCAGCATTTGATTTCTATCACGAAATCACGGGTCAACCTATTCACTCGTAAGTTTGACCCGCCTTCTTTCGTCGAACATGTGCCGCGTCGTCAATGCACTCGACACGGCAACGGGTAGGCTAACATTTCACTTGTCGCCGTTGTGCATTAGACAACGCCCTGAGCAACACTATCGCAAATCCGATCACGCACGCATTGGAGCCCTACCGTGATTTTCAAGAAGCGCAAAACTGACGCCACCACAGAATCGGATCGGGCGTCGCAAGCCGACAACGTCAACGTAGTGGCATATGACGTTACTACCGAAGGGTTTCGATCATCCTCGGCAATAATCCGCGAGAACGATCCAGCTGTTGATGAGCTCGTACGTGACCTGATAGAGGATGCGAAGCGGCGTGTGCACACGGGCGCCATCAAGGAGCTGTGCGAAGAATATTTGAAGCATGAGAGCTATCGGATTGCGCGGCGAATTCTCGATCTCGCGAAAAACGCATTTCCTAATGACGCGAGCGTGCATGAACTCTTGGCACGCGCGTGTCACTTCCTTGGTGATCACGCCGCAGAAGCAGACGCTTGGCATCATGCCGCTGAATTGACCAATCGGATCGAGTTCAAGGTCTGCGAAGCGCACGCCCGGATGCGTACCAGCGATTTCACAACAGCCGAGACGATTCTCCAGGCAGTCTCCAGCGACGGCATCACTCGCTTCGACGTCGCCGCTGGCCTTGCGGAATGCGCATACCGGCGCCACGATCTAATGCGCGCTTTCGAGTACTGGACGCGTGCGGCGGAACTCGATCCTGAAGATTTGAATGCCTCACTGCAGCGAACCAATGTCCTGATCGAAATGGGAGACTTGCGTACAGCCGAGGCCATTATCGACGACGCGCAGGAGAGGTGGCCAGGCTCGGCGCTCGTTGCGGAAACAAAGGCACGCGTTCTGAAGAGCCGTGCCGATTATCCTGCGGCGCTCGAGTTCAGCCAGATTGCTGTCGTCATGGATTCGTCACCCAATCTGCATTTGACCCATGCAAGTGTCTTGCTGGCACTCGGTCGCGCAGATGACGCGTGTCAAACGCTACGACAGGCGCTCGTACGGCAGCCTCGAGATACGAGTGTGCTTGCCATGCTCGCTGAATGCGAAGAGGCCGCTGGTCGCCGTTCGATAGCATTGGCAACCTGGCGCGGCTTGCTGCACTTTCAACCGGATTTTGTTCGAGCGCACATTGAGACGGCCAGGTTGGAAAATGTCGGACGTTCTGCACAGGATTACCGCGATGCATTGCTGAAGATTGCTGGACGCTATCCGCTGGCAGCAGAGCCTCTTGTAGCAGTGGCCGATATTGCACGCGACGCTCGTCAACAAACAGAAGTCGCGTCGCTTTGGAATCGAATCCTGACTATCGCACCTGGTCGCAAAGAATTCTGGCTACGGTGTGCAGCAGCCCTGCGCGAGTGTGACAAACTCGACGACGCAGAAAAAATGGTGTGGAATGCTCTCGAACGTTTCCCAGAGGATCGTGATCTTCTGGAGGACGCTCTCGACCTAAGTACCGGCCTGGAACATCAGGGCCGAGCGATTGAAGCCGGTAGGCGTCTGACTTCACTGCTGCGCCGCACCCATAGCGACGAGCCGGGATCACCCGATATGGCCAATCCCCTGTTCAACGCATATACGCGCCTGACTTGGTTGCATTTCAACGTTTGGGATTTTAAGAATTCCCGTGCGGTATGCGAAGAAATCGCGGAAATCTGGCCGAATTGCGCGTTCTATCTTGAACTGCGCGCGATGATGTCGATCCGGGAGCGTAACTGGCAAGATGCGCTCGACTCGGCACGTACCTACAATTACCTGTTCCCGCACTATCCGCGTGGCATTGAACTCGAGTACGAAGCGCTGCTTGGCGCTCGGGAATTCAATGCTGCAGCAGAGCTGCTTACTCGCGAAGACCTCGCGATGCGTTTTCCCGAATGGACTAGCCGATTCGCAGCCTGGCGCGACGCGGTTCGCTCCATTCGTCCTCCTGAACAGCCTACTGATACCCGTCTTGTGCTAGACGTCACAAGCCTCGCCACCGTTGTTGCGGCATCTGCCGCACCTGGCGGGATCGAGCGAACGATCGTCGAAGTCGTACTGGAATTGTTCGAAAGCTGGAAGGGCAACCTTGTACTCGTGAACTGGAAAACGATCGCCGTCGAAGTCGATCAAGCGGATTTCACGTCGGCTATCTTCCCATCGAGCTTCGGCGAAGCATCACAGCAAAAAGTCAATCCGTTCGTCCAACGTACGCTCACGAATGGAGAGAAAGCGTTCGAATCGAGCCCGTACGACATCGTCGTCATTCTCGGCTCGGCTTGGCACTACGATGCAAATAACGCGATTCTCAACGAATACAAGCGAGCTGGATCGCGTGTCGCAATATACATCCACGATCTGTTGCAGTTGTACTATCCAACGCTCGTCAGCGAAAAATGGGCGGCCATTTTCCGCTACTGGATCGGACCTGCGCTCGACCAAGCTGATCTGGTGATGGTCAACTCGAACCACTCCGGACGAGAAATTCAGCAGTTTTGCGCCGAAACCGGCCGCCAGCCGATCGAAGCCATCAAGGTCGAACTCGGTGACGATTATCGTTGCCTGCCTCGGAAACAACGTGTCGACGAGGCAAAAGTCGCGTCCGTTCTTCGCCTTGCGAAAAGCTCCGGCTACGTCATGTTCGTGTCAGCACTTGGCAAACGCAAGAATCACGGGTTCCTCGTCCGTGCGTGGGACAGACTGCGCAAGATGAGCGGTGAGGATTGTCCGACGCTCGTGTTCGTCGGCTCGCCGGGCGATGGCATGACCGCAATCGAGGCAGAACTTCGCGCCACGCAATATGCCGGTGGCAAGGTTGTCCTATTGCACAATGTCGATGATGCGAGTCTGGACAAGCTCTACGAGAATTGCTTGTTCACCGTGTTTCCAAGTCTGTGCGAAGGCTGGGGGTTACCGATTGCTGAAGCCTTGTCTCACGGGAAAGTTTGCCTCGCATCAGCGACAACATCCATGCCGGAAGTCGGCGGCGACTGCGCGGACTATTTCCAGCCAACCGACGAAGACGCATTCATTGCCCTGGCAACCCAATATGTCTACGATCAGCCAAAGCGCAGCGAGCGCGAAGCGTACGTCCGAGAGCACTATCAGCGTCGCAAATGGAGCGCCACGACAGAGCATATCGTCTCCCTAGTCGATACGCGCCTGCTCGCATCGGGCGGCAAGCCGGTCCTGCCAATTCCGAGAACAACGCAAATTGCAGGCGTCATTCAGGTATGCGCGAGCTACGGAAAGCAATGCGGTATCGCTAGCTACACATCCCACGTCGCAGCCGCAATGCGAGGACAAGGTCGGGATACCGTGATCGTCCGCGGGGTCGACGAATGTGAACCGTATCTGGCGACGGGTCGTTATGGCTATGTATTCGTGCAGCATGAATACGGGTTGTATGATTCCTTCAATCCGTCTCTTGCCGGACCGGATACGACCGGAGAATTGATCGAGCGACTCGAAGACTACGCGGAGCGTTACCCGAACGTGAGCTCAGCTGTCGTGATGCACACGATCGACATGAACAAGCCCGATCTACGTGAGCGCAGTCAAATGCTGTTTAACTCGACGATTCCTGTCGTTACTCTAAGCAGTGCCGCTGCACGCAATACCCGTGCAATATTCGTTGAGCACGGCATTCATGTGACGTCACCGATCGCTCCAGTTGAAGCCACCGCACGTGCCAACGGAAATGCTCTAACCGTATCGTCCTTCGGCTTCCTGTCCCCTCATAAACGTATCGATCGGATTCTCCAGGCGTGCGTCGAGTCGAATAGTCGTCTTGTCGCCAACTTCGCATGTGATTCCGCTGAGCGGGCACAGCGAGCTCGAGAACTGGTCGCGAGCATGGGCGTTGCTGGCAAGGTCACTTTTGACTTCCAAACCGACGAGGAAATTCTCGCAACGTTGCGCTCGGGCGATGTCGTGTATTTCCCGCAAGGTCCGATTTCTTATTGGGCGACTACCGGCTCCGCTCGTGTGGCAATGACGGCCGATCGGCCAGTCGTCACCTCCCCGGAAGATCAGTTCGAGGACATGGCCGCCGGCGTTATTTTTGCGACCGATGCCGATTTGCCGACCGTTCTTCGCAGATTGTCGAACCCAACCTACTACGCACAAGTTCTGGGCCGGTTAAGGGCGTTTCGTGACGAAAACACGATCGATGCAGTCTATCGCGACGCGTTGGCTGTGTTGAATTCCGAAAATCGTGCTGCGCGCATTCCGAGTGCCCGGTCCGCAATCATCGTGTCGGATCTACTCGCGCTTCCGGCACGCACGGCTGTAAAGACCCTCTATACTTCTCAATTCGATCGACAACCCACATCAAACGAACTCGAATCGTTCGAAGCTACCGAAGGTGGCTCCGTTGATACTCGACTGGTAGCGATTTTTGATGCTGCTTGCAATGCTCTCACGCAGGGGCGCCCGCTGGATCTGGCCGTTGATCCATGTCATGCTGATCTGCTCGCAAATTCCGAGCTCTCCGCTATAGACGGCAACCGACTCGTCAGTGCACTTTCGCTATTGTTGCTCGACCAAACTGACTTCATCGACACGGCCATGTTGGCCATCGCCAAGCGTCGTCCGTCCGATTCCGAACGCGCGGAACTGGATGCGATGCCCGCCGACGATATCGCTGCACGAATGTCCGTTCTGCGTGCAATCGTACGCATTGCAAATAAGGTACGCGCGACACGCAGCGCAATCGGTGACTTGCAGGCCCACCTATACCTCCAAGCACCGGTTCCCGGTCAAATCCAGCATTCGCGACGCCGTTATCATCTATCGGAATTGTGTGTGTATCCTGCTATCTACCGTGCGATCGCGGTTTATCGCACGCTCTTCAAGCGCGATCCGTCACTCGAGGAGCATCTTGCGCTATCGTCGGTAGATTCATACGAGGCTATCGACAGAATCAGCCAATTGGCAACCACCACCGATGCAGTTCATTTGATCGACAATATCCCCGATCGCGCCGGCTGGTTGATGACAATGCAACGCGTACAGTCGGTGCTCGAAGAAATTAGCGATACACAGGCTGATGAGATGACCGGTGAGAATCTCTGTTCGCTCGAGAAGCGACGGTTGTCACGTGCATTCCCCAGCTTTTTGCTGCTCAACTGAAACCTCATCGTGCGCGCGAATCTATCGCGCGCACGATGTTGGTCACGGTCAATTCAATCCTCGACGCGGAAGATTCTCTACGTCCGGACGACAATATCCCCGCGAACCGGCCATGTTGCGCCGTTTTGCTACCACCGGTGTCTACCGCAGGATATGAACTGCGATCGCACCGCTCTATTTCTATGAAGCTGATTCTCCACATTGGCACAGAGAAGACGGGAAGTTCTTCACTGCAACTCACGCTTGCACACCAACGAGACCGCCTCGCCGACCAAGGTGTATGGTACTCGCGAGTGCTAGGTGAATACGCTCATCGCAAGCTGTCGCTCTATGGGAGGGACCCGCTGAATGTGATGACGGACAGCCGACTCGCCGCATTCGGTGTCCAGAATTCGCAGCAGTACGCGGCGCTTTGCGCGTCGATTGAAAGCGATCTGCAGAGCGACTTCGAAGCGGCACTCTCCCGCAACTGCCGATACTTTATCGTCAGTTGTGAGTATTTCAGCAGCTTGTATCGCAATACAAACGAAACGGCTCGACTTGCCGGCATGCTCTATCGGTACTTTGACGAAATCGAGGTCATTTGCTTTATTCGACCTCAGATCGACGTATTGATTTCCCGAGTATCAACACTCGCCTGCGACGGGATCGAAATCAACGAATCGATGATCCACGATCTCGCTGAAGACGAGCAGTATTTTAATTTTGACCTTCTGCTTGATAGATGGGCACATAGTTTCGGCCACGATTCTATCAACCCGATTCCTTATAAACGGAATCGCGATACCCTCGCTTATCTAACGAACAAAATCGGAATTCGGATTGAAGAGATTGGACTCGAACGTATCAACCAGTCTATTGACGTCGAATCGATTGCACTGCTGAATGCAGCTCGCTTATCAGGTAGCACACTCGAATCGGTTGCGACTTATCTCAAGGATTTCGGTGCAACAAACAAGCTCAATTTGTCGCGCCAAGGTCAACAGAGACTGCAATTAAAATTCGAAGAAAGCAACTCGGCACTTTGCTCGAAATGGCCGATGATTGCGCCAGCGGATCTACAACCAAGCGATGTAGCGGACGATGAGGGCGGAAATCTCCATTTGCTCACTGCAGCAGATCGGTTCGCACCGCAACTTCGCTACGTGCTCGAACGCTTTCAGACCGAAGTGGCTTCACGCGCTCGCCGGCACACCTTCGTCCGCGCGTGCGACTTCACGCTAGCCATTCCGGAGGGACACTTTGCAACCCGCTATCTTCAGGAAGGGGGGCTTTTTCGACCGCGATTTATTCCCGTGTTCGAGAAATTGCTGCATAACGGTCACGTGGTCATCGACGTCGGCGCCAACATCGGTTTCTTCAGTTTGCTCGCGGCCCAACGCGTTGGGCCGAGCGGGAAAGTCATCGCCTTTGACCCGAGTGCCAAGGCGATCTCCGCACTGTTGCACGCATCAGCCATCAACAATCTGTCCAATATCGAGGTGCACAACGTCGCGTTGTACGAGCGATTTGATACGCTGGCGATCGTCCACAACCTAGTATCGACCAACTGTGTCGTAAAGCCAGTCAGCGCGATACCAAGTCATTTGATTGACTACTCACAACTCGATCTTGTTTCTGCAATACAAGCTGACGTTGCGCTCTGCGATCTCACGCGCTGCGATCTCGTGAAGGTCGCCGTAGGCGGCAACGAACTTCCCGTCATGCGTGGTGCGCAAAGATTACTCGATCGATTTAAACCAGTCGTCTTGTCGGAGTACTCCCCCGCTTATCAAGCTGACGTTTCGGGCACTGCACCCGATGCCTACTGGCAAGTGTTCGCCGAACTCGGTTACCGCTGCCGTGTTATCGGGGTTGACGGCCAATACGAAACCATGGCGGATTTATCGCAATTGCTCGAACGTTACGAAGCGGAAGAACGAACATGTGGAGGCGTGACTCACCTTGAGCTCTGCTTCGACCATCCGGCTTCGTCATTGCGGCTCTTCGAATAAACGTCAGTATGTGTACGACGCTTAAAGATCCGCTTCCGTTGTCGTCGCCTCGAGTTCCGCAGCTTCCCATTGACGTCCGACGGCAATGAGTTTTGTACTAAGCTGGGAACTAATTGACTGAATCCAGTGCTTATCGAAGCGATGCACATGTACAAAATGCCGGAACAAGCCGATCGTCCACGATCCGTGGCGTTCAGCACTGGCCAAAAGCAGCGACCGAGCGTAGTGTTGAGACCCGTTTCGAATATCCGTGCGCAACTGGCGCACCGAAATTGGCACATCCTCGATTAGATCGCGAATCAACGTACTCAGTCGACGACATTCGAATAGTGCAGTTGCACTAGGGTGCCCAGAGAAAGGCAATGCAATATCGTCGTGATTCGGGAAAACGAATTTCAGGCACTCTACATGGCGTCGATCAGACGCCATCCTCGAATCATAAATGAAATACGCGTGCTGCCTGACAGGCTCACGCCATCTATGGGAGTAGCCCATGCGGCTACGCACGTCATGCCATCGATCCTCGAATGACGTATCTGCCGGCCTTGGTGAGTATTGCGGACTAATTGCAATAACTTTATCCACACCGAGTGCTTGAGAAAAATACAACGCAGCGTACGCACCCATACTCGAACCATACGAAATACGTCGACTATATCTTTTGAGCAAGGCGCGACAGTAATGCTCGATCATACCGGTGGTGATGTCCTGATACCAAATATTGCGCTTCGGTTTAAAGCACAGTACGTCCAGCCCCAGGGATGAGAAATAATCCTCCCCAAATCCCGGCCTCTCGAAGCCCACATAATCAAATGGCTGAAACGTAATAATAATGGTATCCGAACCAACTGACGTTAATTCGGCAATCGTCTCCTCATTATCAAAAATCACTCGTTTGCAACGCTGACTATTAGCTTCCGTAGACACGAGCTTCGTCACGCTAATCCGGTCAATAGCCACCATCGAGTGTGCGTCAACATGTGTGCGAATTTCGAGATCTTGACAAGGCGCGTCGAGAGTGAAAATCAGGTTCCGAACCAACCTTCGGCTTGACGTGCTCGCTTCGATTTGAGCCACCACGTGCTTTCCAAGATCGACAGTCACTTCGACAAGACATATGCCGCCATCGGCGATCGTACCCTCGCCGTCAATATCGACACGATATCGTCCCTTGTCCAAGGTCAAATACGGTCCGTAGGTCAACCAACCTGCGGCACCTGACGAGACGAGCCGATCGCCTTTGAAGGCGCCCACGACGGACTTGATCTCCTGCTTAGCCGCCAGTAATGAGCAAATTGTCTCGGCAGCCGATGCTGGCGCCGTAGTGGTTGCGATCCGGTTCGACTCATCCGATCGATTACCACCGAACAACTTTGCTGCTCGCCTCAAAAACATCATTGATATCTTGCCTCTATCGAAATATTTCGAAACGACCGTGTGCTCGGGTCGATATGAACATCAAGGCATTATGCGGTTATACATTGCCTGCAGGCGATCGGTATAAGCCGCTGAATCGAACATTTGAGCACGTGCGACTCCACGTACCGCAAGCTGAGCTCGCAACTCAGCGTCCTGTTCGAGTTGACGCAAGCCATGAGCAATCGAGTTCACGTCGTACGGATCGACAATTACGCTAGCATCTCCAGCGATTTCCGGCAGCGAACCGCCCGTCGAACATAGCGTAGGGGTACCAAGCTGCATTGCCTCAAGGATTGGTAGGCCAAATCCCTCGTATAGCGACGGGAACACCACAGCCTTGGCCGCGCGAATAAGGCTGATCAGGAATGAGCGCGGCGTGTAGTCGAACACATGAATTCGGCGCCTCAGGTCGGGCCGCTGCTTCAGCATCGCGTTAATGAGCTTCATTTCCTCGTCCGCCTTCCATGCGAGCGAACCGACAATGACCAACTGCGTGTTCAATCGCGCAGAGAGAAATGCCTCGACCAGGCGCCCAACATTCTTCTTCGGCTCAATTGCACCGAAGAACAAAAAATAACTCCGAGGCTCCAGTCCAAAAATTCCCTCGACCTCAAGCTCCGCATCATACAGACTCTTGCCAGCGGCCACGTCACTTGTGTCAACCGCCTGATAGGTATTGCTGACGTGTTGCGGCGACGTACCGAACAATTCAATAATATCCATCTTGGAACGCTCCGATACCGTACAGATGTGAGCGCTCGTTTCGAGACAAGATTTGATCAATCGATAGTAATAGCGCTTATTGTCGAGAGTGGTATACGGCAATCGCAGCGGTACGAGGTCGTGAATTGTGTAGACGTTAGGTACACCCTCTATACGAATAGGAAGTGGGTAGGTCCAATGCATCACGTCCGGCTTTTGTGGAAGACGAATCGTGAGGAACTTTCCATAACGCCGGAAATGTGCACGCGCGACAGAAAAGAGATCTGTCACATTCCAGATATCGGACTCTCTCGGTAACCGCTCCGCAAAACGGGCAGTTTCCACCTTCCCCGAGACTGGTATGGGGCTGGCCTCGTAGCCGAACGGAGCCGACAGTGTCGACTTTACGTAAGACACGGCAGTCTGGAGCAGCTTGCGATTCGGTGTCGTTCCGCCAAGATAGTCGAAGAATGAAATCTCGCGCAGCAACGGAAGCAGTTTCGGTGAAATGGGGGCGCCATACAGTGTCTGGGTACGCCCCCCCATCTGACTCACGTGATTCGCGAGATTGCGCGCATAGGTGGCAACGCCCGTTCCGCGTTGAAGCGCAAGATTGTGTCCGTCGATAGCAACAACTTTATTCATTGAAACGGGTCACAACATAGATTTCTTGATCAGATGGCCAGCGCACGAGCCGCTCGACCGCACAATAGTGACGGCCGACATCCAGTGCGATGGACGTACACAACTATTTGAAATTCTGGACGCCGGTCACGACCGGATAGGCGACCGAAAACACAAGATTCAGCACCTTTTGAATTTCAGTAACAGGTGCGTTCGAAACATAGAGCAGGTCCTTATTATCCATCATGAAACTCTGGGCGACGAAAAAGGCATTTGGATCGCGCAAATTCACTCGATAAATAACTGGAACCTTGCCGTCGACCGTAGTTCGGACAGGTGAATTGGGCCATGTAATCGCATTCTGATCTTCCAGTCGGAAAATAAACACACCCTGTGCATCCGAACGCGAATCCTCCAATCCGCCGGCCCTTGCCAACGCTTGCGCCAGTGTGATCCCCTGCGCTTCGAAGTTAATTTCTTGGTTCTTGCCGGTAGCTCCAAGCGCCGTAAAGCTGTATGGCTGATATAACGCCGTCACGACATCGCCGGCTCGCAACACGACATTTTGGCGAGGATCCCGGATGATCGCTTCCAGTGGCTGCGAAACGACTGTGTTACCCCGCGTAACCTGTATCGTCACTTTATTGATCGACTCGCGCACGCCGCCTGCGGTCGCCAGCGCGTCAAGTAGGCGCTCACCACGCGCGGTCAGTTGCATCCTGTTGCTGGCGGCGACATCGCCGACGATGGTCACATACGACGTCACATTCTTGGACAACTTGACAAGAACTTGCGGGTTGTGAGCCATGCCGCGCAGCCGTGCGGCGATACGCTCCTGCAATTGCGAAGAAGTACTACCGGCGGCCTTGACCGCGCCGATAAAGGGCACATTTATATTGCCATCACCGTCGATCATTTGATCCGGCAGGACCGTAACACGCGCGCCATTCACGCCGCTAGCCGACTCAAGCTGCTGGCCCGCACCAAACAAAGCCGCGGGCGGCGCCTCCCAAATCGACACGGAAATGGTATCGCCAGTCCCGAGTTGCTGCTGGAATTCCGACCCTCCACCAAGCGTCGAAAAAAAGTCAGTTTGCTTGCGATCTGCATACAGCTGGCGTGCGACTTCATCCGTAACATCGACGATCTGAATGCCGGAAGCGTTATTCCGGGCCTGCCCTGCACCATCGATCTGAGCTCTACTTGGGCCCGACGTCGGAATTGCAGAACAGCCCGCAAGCCATACGACGCCACAGCAGAGCAATCGCCCACCGATACCTCGAAACAAATGCAGCATTTTTGACACACGTGATTGAGTTCGACGCAAATTGTCTCACGTAGTCCATTAGAATGAAGCGTAGAAGCAAAAAAACCACGCTCGAAGTGCGAACGCGTCTCGATTGACTAGCACACAAATGTAACAGCAGTGTTGAATATCTTCCTTGACGTCTCCCGCCTGATGACGCGGTTGTACGATGGCCTGCACCCCACCGGGGTCGATCGCGTAGGACTTGCTTACATCCAGCGATACGGGACAAACGCGCGTGCGGTGCTAAGTGAGCGAGGCTTCTGTTCCATCTTGTCCGCCGTGGACACGCGCGCGACCTTCGACCTACTCCTTTCTTCAAGAATCGACCGCTGGGCAATACGCAAGATTGTGGCGCGAGCATGCGTGCAGAGCGTCTCGAGACAGGCAACGAACGGCGGTATATTGCTACATACCAGTCACAATGGGATGGAGCATGGCCGTTACTATGACGCTCTGGCGCGTCGAAATATTCGCCCAGTCTTCTTGATTCATGATTTGATTCCTGTCACTCACGCCGAATTTTGTCGCCCTGGCGTCGATGCATTACATCGTCATAGAATCGATACTGCGCTGCGACGTGCTGCTGGACTGATCGCGAACTCCAATGCCACCTTGGAGAGTCTTTTAACAGAGGCAGTAAAAGCGGGTATAACAAGACCTCCACCAACTGTCGTTGCGCGCCTCGCGCCGGGCACTGTCGAGTGCCCGTCATCTCCTGCCCCCATCGATGAGCCGTATTTCGTTATGTTGGGCACGATCGAACCTCGCAAGAACCACTGGCTCATTCTTCATGTCTGGCGGCGCCTTGTTGAACAGATGGGTAACGACGCGCCCAAGCTTGTCATTATCGGTCGGCGTGGCTGGGAGTGCGAAAACGTTATAGATATGCTTGAACGCTGCGAGCCGTTGCGTCGAGTGGTCATCGAAGAATCGGATTGCAGCGATATACAACTCAGCGCATGGCTGCAGCACGCACGCGCCTTGTTGTTCCCTTCTTTCGTCGAAGGTTACGGCATGCCGCTTGTGGAAGCGTTGGGCCTTGGTGTACCGGTAATCGCGAGTGACCTGCCGGTGTTCCACGAAATTGCGTCGGATTTCCCGACGTATCTTGACCCGCTCGATGGACCCGCCTGGTATGCAAATATCCGGGCCTATATGGAACATGACAGCCCTGAGCGTCGCCATCGGATTCAAAAAATTGCCAGCTTCCGCACGCCGACATGGAGCGAACATTTCGAGCAAGTTGATAGCTTTCTCGATTCGTTACGTTAAATGATGCCCCCATCACACTCCTACTCCACGTCGATGGCCGACCGCGAATTTGATGCGCGTTCGATAGTTCGCGGCAGACGACTAATCGGATGGATGACCGGTAGGTCACCGCTGATGTGGGTAGACACGTTGCTGGGTCGCATAGCGGCTCGTTCGGCACTCGCCGTCGGAGCCGCCGTGCAGGCGACCTATCCGGGGCCGATACTCGGACACCGCAAGCAACATGCACCTCCGCTTTCGTGGTTCGCGTGTCCTGATGATTGCCTCTCCCGTGGCGGACTCGTTGCCGCACTGGAGTCGCAACTTTTGCGTTCCTCCGATGCCATGTCACAAGAGCATATAGAGGATGCAATGGCCCGCGTTCTCGCAACGGATGCTCTCCATATCCGTCATCGCGACACGCCATTGCCGAAACAATGGCACGACCTATGTGCCACCTCACGAGTCGTTTTGCTGGACGAGCGCGCAACTACGCACATTGACTACTGTACGCCGCGTGCCTCTCGAAGAGCGGCATTCATTGAAATGGTGGCCAATGCAAGCCGCTCGCATCCTGATGCGCAATTCTGGCTACTGAGGTCGTCAGACTCCGGCCACGGCACGTGGCTGTCAAGCCAGACGACACTGCCTCCGGATACGACCTTACTTGAAGTCGACCACTCACTATACGAAATGCTCGGTCGAATAGATGCGGTGTATGTCGTCGGAGCCTCGGAAGGAATGGCCGCTCTGTTGGCAGGCATACCAACTCACGTCTTTGGAACCCCTTACTATGCGGGATGGGGTCTCACTCAAGACTATGCAGCGATGCCCGAACGTACGGCGCGCCCCACGCTCAATATGTTCTTCAACGTAGTGTTTCAACAACTTGCTCGTTATCTCGATTCGACTACCGGTCAGCCTGGTTCGCTCGATGCGGCACTGGATAGTGTCGCCCTGCAGCACTCGGTCGCTAGTCGCTTCGTTGACTTGAAGGCGATCGCTGCATTGCGCTTTCAGTGGTGGAAACGCGCATATGTCGCTCCTTACCTGCTTGCTGGCGGCTCCAACTTGCGTTGGGTTGGAAAAACCGGGGACATTAGCTCTGACGAGACCGCAGCCGTTTGGGGTGGCCGCACCGCAGACGGCTTGCCCGCCGGCACGCGCGTGGTTCGTATAGAAGACGGGTTTCTGCATTCGGCGGGTCTCGGTTCGGACATGTCAGCGCCGTATAGTCAGGTAGTCGATTTTCAAGGAATCTACTTCGACGCCACCCGTCCAAGCGACTTAACCACGATACTCAATACCGCGCAGTTTGACGAACGGGAACTTGAACGCGCAGCAGCGTTGCGTCACGCTATCGTGCGATTCGGGCTGACCAAATACAATCTTGGCAGGCGCGCGCCTGCATGGCGCGCCCCGTCTGGACGACGCATTGCATTGGTTGCCGGCCAGGTTGCGGATGACGCTTCAATCAGGCTGGGAACCGGAAGTATCGCAACGACCGAGGCTTTGCTTAAGGAAGTGCGCTCACGCTATCCCGACACGTTCATCGTGTATAAGCCGCACCCTGACGTGATGTCCGGAAATAGGCCCGGTGTCATCGATGGAGCGAAACTCGCTGACATCGTCGACGACCGATCAGACCTCGTATCGCTCATCAACGCAGTAGACGAAGTCCATACGTTGTCTTCATTGACGGGCTTCGAAGCACTGTTGCGCCGTAAAAAAGTCTACACCTACGGACTGCCGTTCTATGCCGGCTGGGGACTAACCCACGACGCGCTACCCCAGCCCTGGAGAACTCGAACGCTAACGCTCGACATGCTGACAGCCGGTGTATTGCTCCGGTATCCAATCTATTGGGACTGGGATCTTGCACTATTCACCAGCCCCGAGGCGGTCGTTCTGCGGTTATCGCGGATGGCCAATCGCCCTCTTGGCGAAATCCGCAAGGACCGCAAACGCCTGTTCGTCAAAGCAGCACGATGGAGTCGCAATGTGCTTTGGCATGCGCTATGGCACTGCCACCACCACCCGAACAATTCCCGATCGAGGTGGCGCAGGCAGACATAAAGGGCTTCCTGCAATATTGCATTTCACCCTTTCCTCTATGTCGGTCGAAAACTGATATCAGAGGTATTTCAACTCGAGGCATCCTATGATTTATCCGGTCATCCTATGCGGTGGTAGCGGCACTCGGCTCTGGCCGATGTCACGCGGCGGCTATCCCAAACAGTACCTGAAACTCACGGGTGACAATACGCTCGTGCAGCAAACGGCGCTACGTCTGCGCAACATACCGGACGCTATTAACCCGATTGTCGTCACGAACAATGAGCAACGTTTCTTGGTCGCGGAACAACTTCGACAGATCGGCGTCGTACCATCCTCGATCGTGCTGGAGCCAATCGCTCGCAACACTGCACCAGCGATAGCAATCGCCGCTCTGCTGGCACAACAGAGCAATCCTGATGCATTGCTGCTGGTGCTGCCGTCCGACCATGTCATCCAGAATGAAGCTGCGTTTGTAGCGACAGCCGCAGAATCGGCATCGATTGCCAAACAGGGACATCTCGTCACCTTCGGCATCAAACCGGCCGAACCACATACCGGGTATGGTTATATTCGTCGCGGCGTGCCCGTCGCCGACGGCATTGCGGCTTTTCTGGTCGACGCATTCGTCGAAAAACCCGACGCCCCGACCGCCGAACGCTTCCTCAGCGACGGCAATTACTACTGGAACAGCGGCATGTTCATGCTGAAGGCGTCCACGTACATGGAGGAGCTCCATCGCCATGCACCGGAAATCGCCCGCCAGGCAGAACTCGCGTTCGAATCCGCCAAGCGGGACAACGACTTCCTCCGTCTCGACGCCGAAGCGTTCGCGGCCTGCCCGAATGTCTCGATCGACTACGCGGTGATGGAGAAAACCGAGCGCGCCGCCGTCGTCGCGGCGGCCGACCTCGGCTGGAACGACATCGGCTCGTGGAGCGCACTCGCGGAAATCGCGGAAGCCGACGACCAAGGCAATGCACTCATCGGTGACGTCTTCACCGATTCGGTAAAGAACTCGTACATCCGCGCGGAACACCGGATGGTCGCCGCCCTCGGCCTCGACAACATCGTGATCGTGGAAACGGCCGACGCCGTCCTCGTCGCGCATCGCGACAAGGCGCAGGACGTCAAGAAAATCGTCGAATGGCTGAACGAGTCGGGCCGCCACGAATCGGTCACCCACCGCCGCGTCGTCCGCCCGTGGGGCTCGTACGAAGGCATCGACCAGGGCGACCGCTTCCAGGTCAAGCGCATCATCGTGAACCCTGGCGCACAGCTCAGCCTGCAGATGCACCACCATCGCGCCGAGCACTGGATCGTCGTGAAGGGCACGGCGATGGTCACGAACGGCGACAAGGAAATCATGCTGACCGAGAACCAGTCGACCTACATCCCGCTCGGCGCAACTCACCGTCTGACGAACCCCGGCAAGATTCCGCTCGAGCTGATCGAAGTCCAGTCGGGCGCGTATCTCGGCGAGGACGACATCGTCCGCTTCGAGGACACCTACGGCCGCGCAGCGCGGTAAGCCACTCGACACCCGGCGCGCGCAGCATGCCGTGCACAAACGGGCAGCACGCACAAGCGTCCTGCCCGTTTTTCATGACGTCAACCAATGTCAGCCCGGTTGCCCGCCCCTCACGGCTCGGGTTATAAAAGCGCCACTCATTCCGGTGCATGCGCCGCCTTTTTACCCTTGACTTCGGAGAACGCATGATCGATCTCGCCACCGCCCAGCAATTCCTGATGACCCGCGGCCTCGACTTCGGCCTGAACCTCCTCGCCGCGATCGTCCTGTGGTTCGTCGGCCGCTGGGCGATCCGCATCGGTACCCGCCTGCTCGGCAAGGTCGTCCGCCGCAGCGGCAAGGTCGATCCGACGCTCACCGACTATCTGACCTCCGTCGTCGGCGTGCTGCTGACGATCCTGCTGATCCTCGCGATCCTGCAGCTCTTCGGCGTACAGACCACGTCGTTCGCCGCGTTGCTCGCCGGCCTCGGCCTCGCGATCGGCACGGCCTGGGGCGGCCTGCTCGCGCATTTCGCCGCCGGCGTGTTCATGCAGGTGCTGCGCCCGTTCAAGATCGGCGACGTGATCAGCGCGGGCGGCGTCACCGGCACCGTGAAGGAGCTCGGCCTGTTCGGCACGACGATCATCACCGCAGACAACATCGTGACGATCGTCGGCAACAACAAGATCTTCTCGGACAACATCGCGAACTACAGCGCGACGCCGCACCGCCGCGTCGACCTGACCGCGAAGA
The DNA here is from genome assembly GCF_001526365.1 of Burkholderia sp. MSMB1835. Taxonomy (NCBI): domain Bacteria; kingdom Pseudomonadati; phylum Pseudomonadota; class Betaproteobacteria; order Burkholderiales; family Burkholderiaceae; genus Burkholderia; species Burkholderia sp. MSMB1835. The sequence goes on along the minus strand of NZ_LOYP01000043.1, from coordinate 98,882 downwards.
TCGCGAACAGCGTCGACGCGGCCGATGCGATCAACCGTCTGAAGACGCAGATCCAGTTGGTGCCGAACGTGCTGAAAGTGCCGGCGCCGGACGTCGGCGTGCTGCAGTTCACGCCGGAAGGTCCGCTGCTGTTCGTTCGCCCGTCGACTCAGCCGGAGAACTACTGGCAGGTGTACTGCGACACCAACCGCGTGATCCTCGAAACGTTCCGCGACGCCGGCTATCCGACGCCCGAAACGCCGATCTCGCATCGCAACACGTAACGCAAGCGGCGGAGCCGCACGAACGAAAAAAAAGCGTGGCTCTCTCGCCACGCTTTTTACTGCTCCAGAAAAGAAGCAACGCGCTCAGCGCCCGCCCGCCTTCGGCGCCCCATCCGAGCGCCGCCCGCGCACGAGCTTCCACACCGCGCCGAGCGCAACCGGCACGATCGCCGCGCCGATCCCGACCAGCACGATCACGTTCAGATACTGGCGGATGAACGGGATGTTGCCGAAGAAATAGCCGAGCAACACGAGCAGCAGCACCCACACCAGCGCGCCGATCACGTTGAACAACTGGAAGCGCGCGACGCTCATCGACGACGCGCCCGCGACGAACGGCGCGAACGTGCGCACGACCGGAATGAAGCGCGCGAGCACGATCGTCTTGCCGCCGTGCTTGTCGTAGAACGAATGGGTCTTCTGCAGCGCGGCGCGATCGAGGAAGCGCTCGAGCACCGGAATATGCGTATTGAACACCTTCGGGCCGATCCAGCGGCCGATCAGGTAGTTCACGGTGTTGCCGGAAATCGCCGCGACGAGCAGCAGCACGATCAGCAGGCCGACGTTCATTTCGCCCGTCGCCGCGAACGCGCCGCCGATGAACAGCAGCGAATCGCCGGGCAGGAACGGGAACACGACGAGCCCCGTCTCGCAGAACACGATCAGAAACAGGACGAGATAGACCCACGCGCCGTACTGCCGGATGAAATCGCCGAGGAAAGCGTCGATATGCAGGACAAGGTTGACGAAATGAAGCAGCGTATCCAAATGCGATTCCTCGAAGGCGGTAGGGCCGGAACGGCCGGAACAGGCCAGGGATGGCCGAGGCGCCCGCCAGCCAAGGCGGCGCGTGCAACCCAGCGATGATACCGAAACTACCTTAAGGCTCCGTGAAAAAACGTAACGGCCGGCCGCCCCGGCACGCGTTCGCCGCCTCGCTATAATTCGGCCATGTCCGATATCACCGAAACGGCCGCGGGCGCCGCGCCCGCCCCCGCCGCGCGCCCGCTGCGCGCGATCCAGCCCCTGCCCGACCAGTTGATCAGCCAGATCGCCGCCGGCGAGGTCGTCGAACGCCCGGCGTCGGTCGTCAAGGAACTGCTCGAGAACGCGATGGACGCCGGCGCGACGACGCTGCGCATCGTGCTGGAAGAAGGCGGCGTCAAGCGCATCTCGATCACCGACGACGGCTGCGGGATCCCGCCCGACGAACTGGCGCTCGCGCTGATGCGCCACGCGACCAGCAAGATCCGCTCGCTCGAGGAGCTCGAGGCGGTCGCGACGCTGGGCTTTCGCGGCGAAGCGCTCGCGTCGATCGCGTCGGTGGCCGAGATGTCGATCACGAGCCGGACGGCCGATGCCGCGCACGCGACGAAGATCGATGCGCAGACGGGCGTGCTGTCGCCCGCCGCCGGCTCGATCGGCACGACGATCGAGGTGCGCGAGCTGTACTTCAACACGCCCGCGCGGCGCAAGTTCCTGAAGAGCGAGCAGACGGAATTCGGCCACTGCCTGGAAATGATCCGCCGCGCGGCGCTCGCACGGCCGGACGTCGCGATCTCGGTGCTGCACAACGGCAAGGCCGTCGAGCACTGGAATGCGACCGAGCCCGCGCAGCGCGTCGCGAAGATTCTCGGCGAAAGCTTCGCGACGGCGCACCTGCCGCTTGACGAGCAGGCGGGCCCGCTCGCCGTCTACGGCTGCGCCGGCCTGCCGACCGCGAGCCGCGGGCGCGCGGACCAGCAGTATTTCTTCGTGAACGGCCGCTTCGTGCGCGACAAGCTGCTGACGCACGCGGTGCGGGCGGCCTACGAGGACGTGCTGCACGGCGACCGCTACCCGTCGTACGTGCTGTTCCTCGACCTGCCGCCCGAAGCCGTCGACGTGAACGTGCATCCGTCGAAGATCGAAGTGCGGTTCCGCGATTCGCGCTCGATCCACCAGTACGTGTTCCACGCGGTGCAGCGTGCGCTCGCTCGCCATGCGGGCGCATCGCCGGAAACCACCGCGGGCGGCCACGCCGCGCATATCGAACCCGCGCCGCGCGGGCCGGCATCGTTCGTCGATACGCCGCTCGGCCAGGGCGCGAGCGCCGCGACCGGCGGCAGCGGCGGCAGCGGTTTCTCGGCGCCGTCGTCTTCGTCGTCGGCGGGCAACACATGGATGCGCCAGGCGCGGATGACGCAGGGCACGCTGCCCGTCGCGCAGCCGCTCGCGCTCTACGACGCGCTGTTCGGCCGCAAGGACAGCGGTGCGGGCACGCCGGACGGCACGACGCTCGTAGCGCGCGATGCCGCCGATGCCCCGGCCGCGCCGCTGCCGGGCTTCGCCGCGTCGCCGCTCGCCGCCGGTGCGCACGACGAGCAGCCGCTCGGTTTCGCGCTCGGCCAGATCCACGGGATCTACGTGCTCGCGCAGAACGCGTACGGTCTCGTGATCGTCGACATGCACGCGGCGCACGAGCGGATCCTGTACGAGCAGTTCAAGAACGCGCTCGCGGATCGCTCGGTCGCCGTGCAGTCGCTGCTGCTGCCGATCTCGATGACGGCCACGCCGGTCGAGATCGGCACGGTCGAGGAAGAGCGCGACACGCTCGAATCGCTCGGCTTCGACCTCGCGGTGCTGTCGCCGACGACGCTCGCGATCCGCGCGGTGCCGGCGCTGCTGAAGGATGCGGACCTGCAGTCGCTCGCGCGCGCGGTGCTCGCCGACCTGCACGCGTTCGGCGGCTCGCGCGTGCTCACCGAGCGCCAGCACGAACTGCTCGGCACGCTCGCGTGCCATCACGCGGTGCGCGCGAACCGGCGCCTGACGCTCGACGAGATGAACGCGCTGCTGCGCCAGATGGAGGCGACCGAGCGCGCGGACCAGTGCAATCACGGCCGGCCGACCTGGTATCAGCTCACGCTGAACGATCTCGACCGTCTCTTCATGCGCGGGCAATGAGCGCTTCTTCGCAGTCCGGCCCGACGACGATCGCCTGCCTGCTCGGCCCCACCGCTTCCGGCAAGACGGCCGCGGCGCTGGCGCTCGCCGCGCGCCGCCCGATCGAGATCGTCAGCGTCGATTCGGCGCTCGTCTACCGCGACATGGATATCGGCACCGCGAAGCCGTCGCGCGACGAGCGCGCGAGCGTGCCGCATCATCTGATCGACATCATCGACCCGGCCGACGCGTATTCGGCCGCGGAATTCCGCGCGGACACGCTGCGCCTGATCGGCGAGATCGTCGCGCGCGGCCGCACGCCGTTGCTCGCGGGCGGCACGATGCTGTACTACAAGGCGCTGACGCAGGGGCTCAACGACCTGCCGGGCGCCGACCCGGAGGTCCGCGCCGCACTCGACGCCGATGCCGCGCGCGACGGCTGGCCCGCGCTGCACGCGCGGCTCGCGCAGGTCGATCCCGACACGGCCGCGCGGCTCGCGCCGAACGATTCGCAGCGGATCCAGCGTGCGCTGGAAATCTTCATGTTGAGCGGGCAGCCGATGTCGGTGCTGCTCGCCGCGCCGCGCCGCACGGACGATGCGGCCGCCGCGTACCGCTTCGTGCCGGTCGCGCTCGAGCCGTCGGATCGCGCGGTGCTGCACGCACGGATCGCGCAGCGCTTCGACGCGATGCTCGACGCGGGCTTCATCGACGAAGTCGAACGGCTGCGGCGCCGCGACGATCTCCATCCCGACCTGCCGTCGATGCGCTGCGTCGGCTACCGGCAGGCGTGGGAATTCCTCGACGGCGTCACCGACTACCGGACGATGCGCGACAAGGGCATCTTCGCGACACGGCAGCTGTGCAAGCGCCAGATCACGTGGCTGCGCGCGATGCCGGAGCGGATCGTGGTCGACTGCATCGCGCCGGATTCGACGGCCCGCGCACTCGACGCGCTCGAACGCGTCCTCGACGGCCGCTCGCCGGGCTGACGCGTCAGCCCACCCGCCGCGCCGCCAGACGCGCGCGGGCGCCGTCGATGATCCATGCGATGCCGCGCTCGAACGCCTCGTCGCCGCTGCGCTCCCGCAGCGCGGCCCAGCCTTGCGCGAGCCGCGGGTACTCGGCCTCGTCCGGCAGCGGCGCATCGGCGTCGCCGTCCGGCGCCGCCTGCTCTTCCAGCACCCATCCGACCACGAAGCGGCCGATCGCGACCATCACGTCGACCGCTTCGTCCGGCGTGAACCCCGCGTCGCCGAGCAGCGCGACCTTGCGTTCGATCGAGCTGAAATGCAGGGCGCGGGGCCGCGTGCCGGCATGCAGGCGTGCGCCGTCGCGATAGGCCAGCAGCGCTCGGCGAAAACTGCGCGCATTCTCCGCGAGCCATGCATCCCACACGTCGCCCGGCCGCGGCAGCGACGCGCCGTGACGCTCGAGCATGATCGCCTCGGCCATTGCGTCGAGCAGCTCGGCCTTGTTCCTGAAATGCCAGTACAGCGTCGGCGATTGCACGCCGAGCCGCTCGGCAAGCCGTCGCGTCGACAGTCCGTCGATCCCCACTTCATCCAGCAATTCGAGCGCCGCGCGCAATACCGTGTCGCGCGTCAGCCGCGCCCCCGTGTCCTTCATCTCTATCACCGATAGGGAAACTGTGGAATACTTCGCACTCTATCATCGATAGAGTAATCCTCTTGAACCCGTCCCTGATTGCCATCCTGGCCACGGTCCTGCTCGACGCGATCGGCGTCGGGATCGTGATGCCGATCCTCCCCGGGCTGCTGCGCTCGCTCGCCGGCGCGGGCAGCACCGACACCCACTACGGAATCCTGCTCGCGCTGTACGCGTTCGCGCAGTTCCTGTGTGCGCCGCTGCTCGGCGCGCTGAGCGACCGTTTCGGCCGCCGCCCGGTGCTGCTCGCATCGCTCGCGGGCGCCGCGCTCGACTATCTGCTGATGGCGCTCGCGCCGACGCTCGCGTGGCTTTACGTCGGGCGGCTGATCGCGGGCATCACCGGCGCGAACGTCGCGGTCGCGACCGCGTACGTGACCGACGTGACGGACGAACCGGATCGCGCCCGGCGCTTCGGCCAGCTCGGCGCGATGATGGGCATCGGCTTCATCGCCGGCCCGCTGATCGGCGGGCTGCTCGGCGTGCTGCACCTGCGTGCGCCGTTCGTCGCGGCCGCGTTGCTCAATGCGCTGAACCTGGTGCTCGTGTGGCGCGTGCTGCCGGAATCGCGGCCGGCCCGGGAAGGCCGGGAAGCCCGGACAGTCGGCGCGCTGAACCCGTTCGCGAGCCTGCGCCGGCTGAGCGGCGCGCCCGCGCTCGCGCCGCTGGTCGGCATCTACGTGATCGTGGCGCTCGTGTCGCAGGCGCCCGCGACGCTGTGGATCCTGTACGGCCAGGAACATTTCGGCTGGTCGACGGCGGTCGCCGGGCTGTCGCTCGCCGGTTACGGCGCGTGCCACGCGCTCGCGCAGGCCTTCGCGATCGGGCCGTTGATCGCGCGGCTCGGCGAGCGGCGCGCGCTCGCGCTGGGCCTCGCAGGCGACGCGCTCGGGCTGGCGGTCATCGCGTGCGCCACCGCCGCCTGGGTGCCGTTTGCGCTGCTGCCGCTGTTCGCGGCCGGCGGCATGACGCTGCCGGCGTTGCAGGCGATGCTCGCTCGGCAGGTCGACGACGCGCGCCAGGGCGAACTGCAGGGCACGCTGGCGAGCGTGGCGAGCCTGATCGGCGTCGCGGGGCCGCTGGTCGTCACCGCGACCTACGCGGCGACGCGCGCGACCTGGCCGGGGCTCGTGTGGGCTGCGGCCGCGCTGCTGTACCTGCTCGTGCCGCCGTTGCTGGCCGGCGCGCGCCCGGCGAACGCACCGCGGGCGTCCGCGTAAGCGTGGGCGTGGACGTGGGCGTGCGCCGTCGCGCTCAGCCCGCGAGCGTGACGAGATTCGCGTCGCGCACGAGCTGCCAGCGGCCGTCGGCCTTGCGGAAGATCGTCAGCGTGCGGCCCGAGCGGCGGATCGTCTCGCCGCCCGGCGGCGTCGCGTCGATCTCGATGAAATTGCGCATGTATGCCCAATCGCCGATCACGCGCAGTTCGTCGATCCGGTAGCGGCCGTCGATCTTCGGCGGGTGGTCCGCGCCGGCGTTCGCGTCGCGCGACGCGGCCGCGAACGCCGCCTTGTCGAATGGCGGCTTGCCGGCCACCATGAAGATCGCGTCGTCGGCGATCAGGTCGAGCACGGTCGCCAGATCGCCGCGCCGGCTCGACACGAACCAGGTTTCCACGAGTTCGCGGATCGCGCGTTCGTCTTCGGTCATCGTCGCCCCTCCTTCATCGGCGCGCGTCCGTACGCACGCGGCGCCCGAAAAAAAGCCGCCCGGAGCGATGCCGGGCGGCTTTCCATACTGCATTCTGCTGCTGCCGTGCGTCAGACCACGACCGTCTGCGCCTCGCCTTCGCGGGTCGCACGCACGGTGCCGATCTTCCACACCTGTTCGCCGGCGGCGGTCAGGTCGGCGATCGCTGCGTCGGCATCGGCCGCCGAGACGATCACGGCCATGCCGATCCCGCAGTTGAACACGCGGTGCATTTCCGCGTCGGCGACGCCGCCGTGCTCCTGCAGCCACTTGAACAGCGGCGGCAGCGGCCATGCGTGCTGGTCGAGCTCGGCGGTGAGGCCTTCGCGCAGCACGCGCGGGATGTTCTCGACGAGACCGCCGCCCGTGATGTGCGCCATGCCCTTCACCGTCAGCTTCTGCATCAGCGCGAGCAGCGGCTTCACGTAGATGCGCGTCGGCGCCATCAGCGCGTCGGCCAGCGAGCGGCCGTGGAAATCCGCCGACAGATCGGGATTCGCGCGCTCGATGATCTTGCGCACGAGCGAGAAGCCGTTCGAGTGGATGCCGCTCGATGCGAGGCCGAGCACCACGTCGCCTTCGGCGATCGTGCTGCCGTCGATGATCTTGCTCTTCTCGACCGCGCCGACCGCGAAGCCGGCCAGGTCGTATTCGCCGTCCGGGTACATGCCCGGCATTTCGGCGGTTTCGCCGCCGATCAGCGCGCAGCCCGACAGTTCGCAGCCCTGCGCGATACCCTTGACGACGGTTGCGGCCGTGTCGACGTCGAGCTTGCCGCACGCGAAGTAGTCGAGGAAGAACAGCGGCTCGGCGCCCTGCACGAGGATGTCGTTGACGCTCATCGCGACGAGATCCTGGCCGACGGTGTCGTGTTTGTTCAGATGAAAGGCCAGCTTGAGCTTGGTGCCCACGCCGTCGGTGCCCGACACGAGCACGGGCTCCTTGTACTTCTTCGGCACTTCGAACAGCGCGCCGAACCCGCCGATGCCGCCGAGCACGCCGTCGCGCAAGGTTTTCTTCGCAAAAGGCTTGATCTTGTCGATGAGCGCGTCGCCTGCGTCGATGTCGACGCCTGCGTCGCGGTAGGACAGACCCTGAGCGTCGGGAGCGGATTTCGGAGGATTCATGGGGGAATGCGAGAAGGTCGGTAAAATGCGATTTTACCCGAAGCCGGCCCGTTGGCCGGAATTCCCAGCACCGAATCGTCAGGGATCGCATCTTGGTCAACACGTCCCCGTTTTCATCGCCGGGCGAAGCGCGCCGAAACCCGCGCCGCGCCGTGCGTACGGTCGCGCGTGAAGCCAGCCGGGGCGCCTTCCCTCGCGCGTGCCCGGCGTACGGCACGCGTTTTTTCAACCGACCCGCATTGTGACTGCTGTGTCCCGTCAACTGACGCTCGATCTCGGCACGCCGCCGCCCGCCACGTTCGACAACTTCATCATGAGCGACGAGAACGACGAGCTCGTCACGCGCCTGCAGAAGCTCGATCTCGCGCTCGCGGCCGGCCCCGTGCCGGACCGGTCGTTCTATATCTGGGGCGAACCGGGCAGCGGCCGCACCCACCTGCTGCAGGCGCTCGTGAGCGACGCGTCGTACGGCTACGCGCGCTACCTGACGCCGCAGAGCCCGCTCGGCGCGTTCACGTTCGACCCGCGCATCGGCATTTACGCGATCGACGACTGCGACCGGATGAGCGACACGCAGCAGGTCGCGCTGTTCAACCTGTTCAACGAAGTACGCGCGCACCCGTCGAGCGCGTTCGTCGCGGCGGGCCCGGCGGCGCCGCTCGCGCTCGACGTGCGCGAGGACCTGCGCACGCGGCTCGGCTGGGGGCTCGTGTTCCACCTGTCGCCGCCGTCGGACGCCGGCAAGATCGCCGTGCTCAAGCTCGCGGCGAAGGAGCGCGGGATCGCGCTCACCGACGACATCGCCGCGTACCTGCTCACCCATTTCCGCCGCGACATGCCGAGCCTGATGGCGTTGCTCGACGCGCTCGACCGCTTCTCGCTCGAGCAGAAACGCGCGGTCACGCTGCCGCTGCTGCGCCGGATGCTCGCGCGTCCCGGCGACGACATCGCTCCACCGGGCACGGGCCCGAACCGCTTCGAGTAAAATGCGCTTCCATGACTAATCTGGCACTCTTTGACCTCGATCACACGCTGATCCCGACCGATAGCGACCACGAATGGGGCCGCTTCATGGTGAAGCTCGGCATCGTCGACGCGGAAAGCTTCTCGCGTCAGAACGATCAGTTCTTCGCCGACTACAAGGCCGGCAAGCTCGACATCCACGCGTACCTGTGCGCGATGCTCACGCCGCTCGCGAAGTATTCGCGCGCGCAGCTCGCCGAATGGCACGAGCAGTACATGCACGAGGTGATCCGCCCCGCGATGACGCCCGCCGCGCTCGAGCTCGTGCGCAAGCACATCGACGCCGGCGACCTGTGCTGCGTCGTGACGGCCACCAACGAATTCATCACGCGCCCGATCGCGACCGCGTTCGGCGTCGACACGCTGATCGCGTGCGAGGTCGAAACGACCGACGGGCATCCCGATTCGCCGTACACGGGCCGGCCGACCGGCACGCCGAGCTATCGCGAAGGCAAGATCGTGCGCACCGAAGCGTGGCTCGCGTCGCTCGGCAAGCACTGGGACGACTTCGAACACAGCTATTTCTACAGCGACTCGCACAACGACATTCCGTTGCTCGAGAAAGTCACCGACCCGATCGCGACCAACCCCGACGACACGCTGCGTGCGCACGCAAGCAACCGCGGCTGGCGCATCCTGGATCTCTTCTGAACGTCGTGATCAAAAAATTCATTCGCAAGCTGCTCGGGCAGGACGAAACCGAGCAAACGCCTCCCGCCGCGGCCCCGGCCGACGAAGCGGCCCCTGCTGCCCCGCGCGCGCCGAAGGGCGCCCGCGGCGGCGCGAAGCAATCGCGCAGCAACCATGCGCCGACCGTCGTGCCGGCCAGCGTGCACGGCATCAACCCGGCGCTGATCTCGAGGAACGCGGTGCGCGTGACCGACACGCTGCAGCAGGCGGGCTTTCGCGCGTTCATCGTCGGCGGCGCGGTGCGCGACCTGCTGCTCGGCATCGCGCCGAAGGACTTCGACGTCGCGACCGACGCGACGCCCACCGAGGTGCAGCGCCTGTTCCGCCGCGCGCGCCTGATCGGCCGCCGCTTCCAGATCGTCCACGTGCAGTTCGGCCAGGAGCTGATCGAGGTATCGACGTTCCGCGCGCTGGTCGACGCGCCGCCCGAGGCGGCCGCGGCCGAGCCGCCGAAGCGCCTGAAGCGCGACGAACTCGATCGCCGCACGCACGCGGTCGATGCGAGCGGCCGCGTGCTGCGCGACAACGTGTGGGGCGAGCAGCACGAGGACGCCGCGCGCCGCGACTTCACGATCAACGCGATGTACTACGACCCGTCGACGCAGACGGTGCTCGACTATCACGACGGGATGGCCGACGTACGCGCGCGCCTGTTGCGGATGATCGGCGATCCGGCCACCCGCTTCCGCGAGGATCCGGTGCGGATGCTGCGCGTCGTGCGCTTCGCGGCGAAGCTCGATTTCGAGATCGAACCGCATACGCGCGAGCCGATCCACGCGCTCGCCGACCTGATCAACAACGTGCCGGCCGCGCGCCTGTTCGACGAAATGCTGAAGCTGCTGCTGTCGGGGCACGCGCTCGCGTGCCTGCAGCGGCTGCGCAAGGAAGGCCTGCATCACGGGCTGCTGCCGCTGCTCGACGTCGTGCTCGAACAGCCGCAGGGCGAGAAGTTCATCACGCTCGCGCTGAACAACACCGACGCACGCGTGCGCGCCGGCAAGCCGGTGTCGCCCGGTTTCCTGTTCGCGACGCTGCTGTGGCACGACATGCGCCAGCGCTTCGAGCAGTACACGGCCGCGGGCGAAATCCCGGTGCCGGCGCTCCATCGCGCGATGGACGACGTGCTCGACATGCAGACCGAGAAACTCGCGATCCACAAGCGTTACTCGGCCGACATGCGCGAGATCTGGGGCCTGCAGTTGCGCCTTGAGAAGCGCTCGGGCCGCAGCGCGATGCGGCTGCTGGAACACCAAAGGTTTAGAGCGGGGTATGATTTCCTCCTGTTACGCTGCGAATCCGGCGAGCTCGACGCGGAAGTCGGACAGTGGTGGACGGATTTCATCGAAGGCGACGCGGCCGCTCGCGAGGCATTGCTCACGCAGGGCGGCTCGAAGGAAAAATCGCCCCGCAAGCGGCGCCGCCGCGGCGGTGCGCGAAACCGCAATCCGGGTGAAGGCGCCGCCGCGCAGGCGCCGGATACCGCGAGCGGTACCGCGGGCGGTTCCGACGACTGACGCATGCGCCGGCGAACGACGTAGGAAGTGATGCCATGACGGTTGCATATATCGGATTGGGGGCGAATCTCGGCGATGCACGCCAGACCCTGAAGGACGCGGTGGTGTGCCTCGCGCAGCAGCGCACCATCTCGATCCTCGGCAAGTCGAGCCTGTATCGCACGGCGCCGTTCGAAGCCGGCGGCGACGACTACTACAACTGCGTCGTCAAGCTCGACACGACGCTGTCGGCCCGCGAGCTGCTCGCGCTCTGCCAGAAGATCGAACATCACTTCGGCCGCGAGCGCCCGTACCGCAATGCGCCGCGCACGCTCGACCTCGACATCCTGCTGTTCGGCGCCGATTCGATCGACGAACCCGACCTGATCGTCCCGCACCCGCGCCTCACCGACCGCGCATTCGCGCTCGTGCCGCTCGTCGAAATCGAGCCGGCGCTCGACATCCCCGCGCGCGGCCGTGCCGACGCCTTTCTCGCCGCGGTCGCGGATCAGCGCGTCGAAAAGGTGCAAACCTGCCAGTGCCCGATGCAGAAGGCGCTCGCCGCCGGCGAAAACGCCGACAAGACCCGCTGCCGATGAACTCGACTCCGCTGACCGTCACCGCGCCCGACCTGCGCGCCCCGCACCGCTATCTCGTGATCGAAGGCCCGATCGGCGTCGGCAAGACGACGCTCGCGCGCCTGCTCGCCGAGCGCTGGTCGATGCAGACGCTGCTCGAACGCCCGCAGGACAACCCGTTCCTCGAGCGCTTCTATCGCGACACCGCGCGCTACGCGCTGCCCGTCCAGCTGTCGTTCGCGCTGCAGCGCGCGCAGCAGGCGCGCGAGCTGATCGGCGCGCTCGACACGGGCCGGCCCGTGATCGCCGATTTCATGCCGCAGAAGAACGACATCTTCGCGCGGCTGAACCTGCCGGAAGACGAGTGGCAACTGTATCGCTCGGTCGCCGCGCACGTCGACGTGCCGCAGGCGCCGTCGCCCGATCTCGTCGTCTACCTGCAGGCCAGCCCCGAAGTGCTGTTCTCGCGCATCCAGAAGCGCGGGACGCCGATGGAGCTGCAGATCAGCGACGCGTACCTGCGCTCGCTCGTCGACGCGTACAACGAATTCTTCTACCACTACGACCGCACGCCGGTGCTGACGGTCGCAGCCGAACACCTGAACCCGCTGGATTCCCCCGAGGATCTCGCCCTGCTGGTCGAGCGCATCGAGACGATGCGCGGCCGCAAGGAATTCTTCGTCAAGGGCGAGACGGCGCGTTGACGCGTCCCGCCTGTCGTTCCTCCCTCATCGACCCGGATTTCCCATGACCTATCTCCAGGAATCGAGCCGGCCTGCCGTGACGGTACCCAAGCTGCAGGCAATGCGCGACGCCGGCGAGAAGATCGCGATGCTCACGTGCTACGACGCGAGCTTTTCGGCGCTGCTCGATCGCGCCGGCACCGACGTGCTGCTGATCGGCGATTCGCTCGGCAACGTACTGCAGGGCCATACGACCACGCTGCCCGTGTCGCTCGACGACATCGCTTATCACACGGCCTGTGTCGCACGTGCGCAGCCGCGTGCGCTCGTCGTCGCCGATCTGCCGTTCGGCACGTACGGGACGCCGGCCGACGCGTTCGCGAATTCCGTCAAGCTGATGCGCGCGGGCGCGCAGATGGTCAAGCTCGAAGGCGGCGAATGGCTCGCCGATACGATCCGCTTCCTCGTCGAACGGTCGGTACCCGTGTGCGCGCACCTCGGCCTCACGCCGCAGTCGGTGCATGCGTTCGGCGGCTTCAAGGTCCAGGGCAAGACCGAAGCGGGCGCCGCGCAACTGCTGCGCGATGCGCGCGCGATCGAGGAAGCCGGTGCGCAACTCGTCGTGCTCGAAGCCGTGCCGACGCTCGTCGCATCCGAAGTCACGCACATGCTGAAGATTCCGACGATCGGCATCGGCGCGGGCGTCGACTGCTCCGGGCAGGTACTCGTGCTGCACGACATGCTCGGCGTGTTCCCCGGCAAGCGGCCGCGTTTCGTGAAGGATTTCATGCACGGACAGCCGAGCATTCAGGCGGCCGTCGAAGCCTACGTGAGCGCGGTGAAGGACCAGTCGTTCCCGGGCCCGGAACACTCGTTCTGACGCGCACCCGGCGGCTCGTTCGCCGGTGCCCTGCCGATAAAAAAAACGCGGCGCCCTTTGCGGGCGCCGCGCTTTTTTTACGGAAGCCGCGTGGCCGATGCTCGGCGGCCGCGGTCCGGGCAAGCTGCCCGAGCCGTCACCCCGTCACTTCAGCACCGCGTCGAGCGCCCCGCGCAGTGCGTTGGTCAACAGCAACGCCTGCGCGCGCGCCAGATCGTCGCGCATGACGACCCGCTCCACCGCGCCGAACGCGCGATCGTCGAGCAACACGCCGCGCATCACGCCCGGCAGCACGCCGCTCGTCAACGGCGGCGTCACCCACTGGCCGTCGAGCTTCACGAACAGGTTCGAGCGCCCGCCTTCCGTCACCTCGCCGCGCTCGTTGACGAACAGCATGTCGAACCCGCCGAGCGCCTCCGCCGCCTGCCACGCGCGGTCGTATTCGGCACGGCGCGTGGTCTTGTGCAGCAGCAGCGCATCGCTCGCGCGGGTCGGCGCGAAGCCGTGCGCGCAGGCCAGCAGCACGCCGACCGGCCCCGCCGGCAGCGGCTTGAGCGGTGCCGCGACGATCTCGATCGTGCCGTCCTTCGCCAGCGCGAGCTTCATCCGGTACGCGCCGTCGCCGTCGAGCGCCGCGCAGCGCGCATCGATCTCGCGACGCAACGCGTCGGCATCGAAGCGAAACCCGAACGCATCCGCGCTGCGTTGCAGCCGCGCGAGATGGCGATCGAGATGGCGAATTCCGTCCGCCCGCGTCGCGGCCGTCGTTTCGAACAGCTGGAAGCCGGGGTCGGCATCCGTCAGGAATCGTGCTTTCAATTCGCACTCCGCGTATTCATCGGCCGCGACGCTGTCGAGCACGATGCCCGCGCCGACACCCATCGTGCCGCGCCGCCGGCCGGCAGCGGCCGTTGCCGCGTCGCGCGTGGCGATCGTCGCGGCGGGATCGGCTGCGACCGCATCGAGCGTCAGCGTCCGGATCGCGACCGACAGGCAGAAATCGCCGCACCCGGCCGCAGCACCTGCCGACGCGGCCTCGTCCTTCGGTGCATCGAGCCAGCCGATCGCACCGGTATACAGCCCGCGCGGCGTCGACTCGATCGCATCGATCAATTGCATCGTCCGGTACTTCGGCGCACCCGTGATCGACCCGCAAGGAAACAGCGCACGCAGCATCTGCGCGAACGTCGTGCCGTCGCGCCAGCCGGCTTCGACCGTCGACGTCATCTGCCACACCGACGCATACGGCTCGACGGAGAACAGCGCCGGCACCTTGACGCTGCCCGTGCGCGCGATCCGCGACACGTCGTTGCGCAGCAAGTCGACGATCATCACGTTTTCCGCGCGGTTCTTCGGGTCGCTCGCGAGGAACGCGGCCGCCGCCGCGTCTTCACGCGGGTCGGCCGAGCGCGGCGCGGTGCCCTTCATCGGCCGCGCGCGCAGCACGTCGCCATGCTTCTCGACGAACAGCTCCGGCGAGCACGACACGACCCACGCACCGTCGGGCAGGGCGATCAGCGCGCCGTACCGCACCGGCTGGCGCGCGCGCAGCCGCCGGTACAGCGCGAGCGGCGTGCCGAATACGTCGAAATTCAGCCGGTACGTGTAGTTGACCTGATACGAATCGCCCGCGCGCAGCGCGTCGTGCACCGCGGCGATCGCCGCGTCGAACGCATCGCGCGACACGCTCTTCGCGACATGCGCGACGCCCGCGATCGACGGCGTGCCGCCGCCGTCCTGCTGCGCGAGCCACGCGTCGACGTCGTCGCGCGACAGCCGCTCGCAGCGCGCATACAGCAAAAAGCGCAGCGGAGCATCGCCCGGCTGCGCCCGTTGCAGGTTGCGTCCGAATTCGTAATCGCCGACGACGACCGCATGCAGCCCGTCGCGCAGATCCTGCGCGAGCGCCGCGTCGATGGCGTCGAGCTGCGCCGGGTCCGTGCACACGCGTTCGCGCACGAAGCCCGAATACAAACGACTCGACCGCGCGGACGCGGTCGAGTCGCAATCGTCCAAGAGCGCGAACGACGCGCTCTCGTTGCCTTCAGTCATGCCGTTACTCGAAGAAGCTCTTCACCCGATCGAACCAGCTCTTGCTCTGCGGGCTGTGACGCGCGCCGCCCTCGGCCAGCGACTTCTCGAACTGCTTGAGCAGGTCGCGCTGGTGATCGGTCAGCTTCACCGGCGTCTCGACCTGCACGTGCACGTACAGATCGCCCGCAATGCTCGAACGCAGCCCCTTGATGCCCTTGCCGCGCAGGCGGAACGTCTTGCCCGACTGCGTGCCTTCCGGCACCGGGAACGACGCGCGGCCGGCCAGCGTCGGCACCTCGATCTCGCCGCCGAGTGCGGCGGTCGTGAACGGAATCGGCATCTGGCAGTGGAGATCGTCGCCGTCGCGCTCGAACACCGCGTGCGGCTTGATGTGGATCTCGACGTACAGGTCGCCCGGTGGCCCGCCGTTGATGCCCGGCTCGCCGTTGCCGGCCGAGCGGATCCGCATCCCGTCGTCGATCCCGGCCGGGATCTTCACTTCGAGCGTCTTGGTTTCCTTCACCTTGCCCGACCCGTGGCAATGCGCGCACGGCTCGGGGATGTAGGTGCCGGTGCCGTGGCACTTCGGGCAGGTCTGCTGGATGCTGAAGAAGCCCTGCGACATGCGCACCGTGCCCTGGCCGTGACAGGTCGGGCAGGTTTCCGGCTTCGTGCCGGGCTTCGCACCCGAGCCGTGACAGACTTCGCACGACACCCAGCTCGGCACGCGGATCTGCGTGTCGTAGCCGTGCGCGGCCTGCTCGAGCGTGATTTCCATGCTGTAGCGCAGGTCGGCGCCGCGATACACCTGCGGGCCGCCGCGGCCGCCGCGCGCGGCGCCGCCCGCGGCCTGGCCGAAGATGTCGCCGAAGATGTCGCCGAATGCATCCGCGAAGCCGCCGAAGCCCTGCGCGCCCGCACCGCCCATGTTCGGATCGACGCCCGCGTGGCCGTACTGGTCGTACGCGGCCCGCTTCTGACCATCCGACAGCATTTCATAGGCTTCCTTCGCCTCCTTGAAATGCTCTTCCGCATCCTTGCTGTCCGGATTGCGGTCAGGGTGATACTTCATCGCAAGCTTGCGATATGCCTTCTTGATTTCGTCGTCGCTCGCGTTCTTCGCGACGCCCAGAACCTCGTAGTAATCCCGTTTCGCCATATCGATTCACTGTGCCGCCACGCATCGCGCACGCGGCGGCTCCTTTCGCCCGCAGTAAAGTCTCTCGACTCGTCTGGCGCTGCACCGTCCGCGGACGGCTCACGCAGCACCCGCCAAAAAACAAATGTGCCCGGAGGGCCGCAAGGCCCGCCAGGCGTGGAGTCGATCCGGCCATCCGGAAGGAAAGACAGACCGCTTGTCAGCCGCGCCGCGCGCATTTCGCGCGCGGCGTACGGTGCCATGGCAACCCGGCTTAGTCCTTCTTCACTTCCTTGAACTCGGCGTCGACGACGTCGTCGGCAGCCTGTTGCGCACCACCCGCATGGGCCGCGCCTTCCGCCGCACCGGCCGCGCCGGCCGCACCCGCCTGCTGGGCCTGCATGTCGGCGTACATCTTCTCGCCGAGCTTCTGCGACACCTTGCCGAGCTCCTCGACCTTCGCGTCGATCGCCGCCTTGTCGGCCGACGTGTCCTTCAGCACGTCCTCGAGCGACTTCAGCGCCGCTTCGATCGCGTCCTTCTCGCCCGCGTCCAGCTTGTCGCCGTACTCGGTCAGCGCCTTCTTCGTGCTGTGGACCAGCGCGTCGCCCTGGTTGCGCGAATCGGCCAGCTCGCGCAGCTTGTGGTCTTCCGCTGCGTTCGCTTCCGCGTCCTTGATCATCTGGTCGATTTCAGCCTCGGACAGGCCCGAGTTCGCCTTGATCGTGATCTTGTTTTCCTTGCCGGTCGCCTTGTCCTTCGCGCCGACGTGCAGGATGCCGTTCGCGTCGATGTCGAAGGTCACTTCGATCTGCGGCACGCCGCGCGGTGCCGGCGGGATGCCTTCGAGGTTGAACTCGCCGAGCAGCTTGTTGCCCGCCGCCATTTCGCGCTCGCCCTGGAACACCTTGATCGTCACGGCCGACTGGTTGTCGTCGGCCGTCGAGTACACCTGGGCGTGCTTCGTCGGGATCGTCGTGTTCTTGCTGATCATCTTCGTCATCACGCCGCCGAGCGTCTCGATACCGAGCGACAGCGGGGTCACGTCGAGCAGCAGCACGTCCTTGCGGTCGCCCGACAGGACCTGGCCCTGGATCGCCGCGCCAACCGCGACGGCTTCGTCCGGGTTCACGTCGCGGCGCGGATCCTTGCCGAAGAATTCCTTCACCTTGTCCATGACCTTCGGCATGCGCGTCTGCCCGCCGACCAGGATCACGTCGTCGATGTCCGACACCTTGACGCCTGCGTCCTTGATCGCGATGCGGCACGGTTCGATCGTGCGCTCGACGAGGTCTTCCACCAGCGCTTCCAGCTTCGCGCGGGTGATCTTCAGGTTCAAGTGCTTCGGGCCCGACGCGTCCGCCGTGATGTACGGCAGGTTGATTTCGGTCTGCTGGCTCGACGACAGCTCGATCTTCGCCTTTTCGGCCGCTTCCTTCAGGCGCTGCAGCGCGAGCACGTCCTTCGACAGGTCGACGCCCTGCTCCTTCTTGAACTCGCCGATGATGTAATCGATGATGCGCTGGTCGAAGTCTTCGCCGCCGAGGAACGTGTCGCCGTTGGTCGACAGCACTTCGAACTGCATTTCGCCGTCGACGTCCGCGATCTCGATGATCGACACGTCGAACGTGCCGCCGCCGAGGTCGTACACGGCGATCTTGCGGTCACCCTTCTCGGCCTTGTCGAGGCCGAACGCGAGCGCGGCTGCCGTCGGCTCGTTGATGATCCGCTTGACTTCGAGGCCCGCGATGCGGCCGGCGTCCTTGGTCGCCTGGCGCTGGCTGTCGTTGAAGTACGCCGGCACCGTGATCACGGCTTCCGTGACCGGCTCGCCGAGGTAGTCTTCCGCCGTCTTCTTCATCTTGCGCAGCACTTCGGCCGACACCTGCGGCGGCGCGAGCTTTTCGCCGTGCGCTTCGACCCATGCATCGCCGTTGTCGGCCTTAATGATCGAGTACGGCATCAGGCCGATGTCCTTCTGGACTTCCTTCTCTTCGAAACGGCGGCCGATCAGGCGCTTCACGGCGAACAGCGTGTTCTTCGGGTTGGTCACCGACTGGCGCTTGGCCGGCGCGCCGACGAGGACTTCGTTGTCGTCCATGTAGGCGATGATCGACGGCGTGGTGCGCGCGCCTTCCGAGTTCTCGATGACCTTGACCTGGTTGCCTTCCATGATGGCGACGCACGAGTTCGTGGTGCCGAGGTCAATACCGATGATCTTTCCCATTTTTTCCTAATCTCCAGAAATGCTTGTTTGCTGCACGAAACGCCGCGTTTTTGGGCGGTTTCGCACGCCAGAATTCAACTCTGTTCCCGAAATGCGTCCGTCCGATCCGTTTTCAAGACCTGACGAGCGATGCGGATATTAAATTTTTTCAATCGCCGCCGGCTAGCGGATCGTGCCGGCCGCCGGCGTTTTCGCCGGACGGCGCGCCTCCTGCCGCAGCCATCTTCGCGCGTGCCGCCGCGACGGCTGCCTGGAACTGCGCGAGGCCATGCCAGCCGGTCGCGCGGCCCAGCCGCTTGCCGCGGTGGAAGAAGAACCACGTCGGCACGCCGTGCAGCCCGAAGCGGCGCCCCAGCTGTGGGTGCTCGTACACGTTGCAATGGAACCACTTCAGGCCCAGCGCGCGGATCGCGTCGGGCTGCGCGAGCATCGCCTTCTTCGCGATCTCGCAGTTGAAGCAGTCGACGCCCCAGAAGAACACCACGGCCAGTGCGTCGCCCGCGCCGTCGATGGCTGCGTCGAACGTGCCGGCGTCGAGCGCCTGCATGTCGAACGCGTCGAACGCGGCCGGATCGACGCCGGCGGGCACCATGTCGGCCGCCTTACTTCGGCTGGGCGACGGTGACGAGCGCCGGGCGCAGCACGCGGTCGGCGATCATGTAGCCCTTTTGCAGCACCGTGACGACGGTGTTCGGCTCCTGCTCGGCCGGCACCATCGAAATGGCCTGGTGCTGGTGCGGATCGAACTTCTCGCCGACCGGGTTGATCGCGACGACGCGGCCCTTCTCGAGCGCGCTCGTCAACTGCCGCAGCGTCAGCTCGACGCCTTCGCGCACCTTCGCGATGTCGCCGGAGGTATCGCTGACGGCCGCTTCCAGGCTGTCCAGCACGGGCAGCAGGTGTTCCGCGAAGCTCTCGATCGCGAACTTGTGCGCCTTCGACACGTCGTCCTGCGCGCGGCGGCGCACGTTCTCGGTCTCGGCCTTCGCCCGCAGGAAGCTTTCCTGGAGCTCGGCGACCTTGGCTTGAGCCTCCGCGAGCGCCGCGTCGGCGGCTTCGGCGGCGGGTGCGGCGCCTTGCGCCGCCTGCTTTTCGCTACCGATGTCTTCGGCCGATTGGGTAGCCGGGTTCTCTTGCGTGTTTTCCATGTCGCTGAAAGTCGATTAGAGGTTGAAGCCAAATCGGCAACCGTCGGACGTATACCCGACGGCACCGCACATTGGTGGTGCAAATAAGGGCGAAAACTGCGATTTCAAGAGGGTCTTTCGCCGACATTCGCCAATGCCGTGAAACAACCGCGCGTTTCCTGGTGCAGGCGTCGCATCGTTCGCCGGATCGGGCGAAACGGCCTGTAACAACGCTTACCCGGCAAGTACTAGCTCCGCACAGGCCCGCTGCACTACACTCCACTCAAGCGTCGGAAAAGCGTGTTTACCCGTAGCTGACCGCCGCCCGACATCCACCTGGCGCCGTTTTCACCCTTGTTCTCGAGGGGAGTACCGTGAAACTGACCTTTGCGATATCGGTGGTCGCGCTGGTACTCATTGCCGGCACCACCACCATCTGCCTGTCGGGAGCCGTCACCGACCGCACGACCGAATACGGAAGCGCGCGGGCGACGTTCGACCAGATGTTCAGCTCCCACCAGAAAATCTGTCGATGATGCGCCGGTCGCGCTTGGTCGGCCGGCCGTGCAGCCCGGCCGCCGGCTCGCGATACGTGCGGCGCCGCTCCAGTTCGGCGAGCCGCGCGGCCCGCCCCGCTTCCGTTTCCTCGTAGAGCGTCTGCGCGACGCTCGCGGGGCCGCGCACGTCGCACACGCCCAGCACGGCAATGTGCCAGACGATGCCGTCGATCGCAATCTCGACCTCGTCGCCCACTCGCACGTCCTTCGCCGGCTTGACCGCTGCACCGCCGATCTTCACGTGTCCCTTGTCGACCGCATCGGTCGCGAGCGAGCGCGTCTTGAAGAACCGGGCCGCCCACAGCCATTTGTCGATGCGCAGCTTCGCGCCCGGCTCGGTGGAAATCTTGTAGTTCATGTCAGTCTCCGCAGGGCCGCCCCAAGGAGGCTGACCGCCCCCTCGGGGGGCAGCGAACGAAGTGAGTGTGGGGGGCGTTTCATCTCAACCGACCGTTTCGGGCTGCGCGGCCTTGACGGGCCAGCCCTGCAGATTCTCCGCGACGATCTCGCCGAGCGCGCCGATCCACGCGGACGCGCCGTTCAGACACGGAATGCGGTGAAAGGTCTTGCCGCCGCCGGCGAGGAACTCGTCGCGCACTTCCATGCCGATTTCCTCGATCGTCTCCAGGCAATCGGCCGTGAAGCCGGGACAGAACACGTCCGCCCGCCGCACGCCGGCCTCGCCGAATTCGCGCAACGTCGGCGCGGTGTACGGCTGCAGCCATTCGGCCTTGCCGAAGCGCGACTGGAACGTGACGCGGCATTCGGTACCCGACAGCCCGAGCGCAGCCATCAGCAACGCGCCGGTCTGCTGACACTGGTCGTGATACGGGTCGCCGAGGTCGAGCGTGCGCTTCGGCACGCCGTGGAAACTCAGCACCAGCTTGTCGCCGGCCGCGAAATCGGGCCGGCCGTGCTGCGCCCAGTACTGGCGCACCTGTTCGGCCAGCGCATGGATATAGGCCGGATGGTCGGCGTAGTGCCGCACCGTGCGCACTTCCGGCTGGTTGCGCATGCGCGCGAGCGCGTCGAACGCGGCATCGAACGCGGTGGCCGTGGTCGACGCCGAGTATTGCGGATACATCGGCATCAACAGCACGCGCTCGACGCCCGCGCGCTTGAACTGCGCGAGCGCATGCGCAATGTTCGGGCTGCCGTAGCGCATCGCGTAGTCGACCGTCACGTGATAGCCGTTCGACACGAGCAGGTGCCGCACGCTGTCGGTCTGACGCTCGGTGTACACGCGCAGCGGCGAGCCCTCCGGCATCCAGACGGCCGCGTATTTCTTCGCGGAGGCACGGCCGCGCAGCGGCAGGATCAGCGTGCGCAGCAGCACCTGCCAGACGGCCTGCGGGATTTCGACGACCCGTGGGTCCGACAGGAATTCGGCCAGGTAGCGCCGCACCGCGCGCGGCGTGGGCGCGTCGGGCGTGCCGAGATTGATCAGCAGCACACCGATGCGATGGGCGGCCGCGATATTCGAAGGCGGCTCGAGATCGAAACGCATGGGCAAGGACGTGCTCGAGGCACGGGACCGGACGGCTCTCAATTATAGCGGGCCGCCCCGTGCCGTTCGGCCGACTGTCGCCGCAAGCGGCGGCGCGGCACGATAGCGGGGCGGGATCGGGCCGGCGATCGCCGGTTATTGCCGGTTATTGCCGGTTATTGCCGGTTATTGCCGGCTATTGCTGGCTCAGCGTGAGCGACAGCAGGCGCGCGGTGATGTCGACGATCGGTATCACCCGGTTGTACGCCATCCGGGTCGGGCCGATCACGCCGAGCGTGCCGACGATCTGCCCGTTCACCTCGTACGGCGCGGTGACGACGCTCATTTCCTCGATCGGCACGAGCGTCGATTCCCCGCCGATGAAGATCTGCACGCCCTGGGCGTGGCTCGACACGTCGAGCAGTTGCAGGAGGCCCGTCTTTTGGTCGAATACGTCGAACAGCTTGCGCAGCCGCGCCATGTCGGACGACAGGTCCGCCACTTCGAGCAGGTTGCGCTCGCCGGAAATCAGCACGGTGTCCTCGGTGTCGGGCACCTCGGTGCTGGCCGTCACGGCCGCGTGCATCAGCGTCGTCATGTCGCCGCGCAGCTGGTCGATCTCGTCGCGCAGGCGGCGGCGCACCTCGTCGAACGACAGCCCGGCGAAATGCGCATTGATGTAGTTGGACGCCTCGGTCAGCTGCGACGGCGAATAGTCGCGCGGCGTCGCGAGCATGCGGTTCTGCACGTCGCCCTCGGGCGTGACGATGATCAGCAGGATGCGCTTGTCGGACAGGCGCATGAACTCGATCTGCTTGAACACGTGGCTGCGGCGCGGCGTCAGCACGACACCCGCGAACTGCGACAGGTTCGACAGCACGCTCGCGGCGGCGGCGACCACCCGCTGCTGCGGCTCGCCGGCCTGCAGCGTGTTCTGCACCTGGCGCGCGACGGCCTCGGCGTCGATCGGCGCCTCGACCGTCAGCATCGTATCGACGAACAGCCGGTAGCCGCGCGGCGTCGGCACCCGGCCGGCCGACGTGTGCGGGCTCGACACGAGGCCGAGCTCCTCCAGGTCGGACATCACGTTGCGGATCGTCGCCGGGCTCAGCTCGAGCCCGGAGTAACGGGACAACGTGCGCGATCCGACCGGCTGACCGTCGGCGATATACCGTTCGATCAGGGTTTTCAGGAGGGTTCGTGCGCGAGGATCTAGCATGGTGGAAAATTTTAGCGCAACCGCGCGAGCGCGGCGAGTGGCGTCGACCACCATTGCGCGGGCCGGCCCGATCCGGCCCCGTCGGCGCACAGCCGGTTCTTTTCGTCAACGAGCTATGGTGTAATGCCGGCATGAAAACCGGTAATCAGTTCAACACTGTCGCGCTCGTCGGCCGGAGCAACACGCCCGGCATCGCCGAGCCGCTCGCCACGCTGGCCGACAGCATCGCCACGCTCGGCTTCGAGGTCGTGTTCGAAGGCGAGACAGCACGCGAAATCGGCATCGCCGGGTACCCGGCGCTCACGCCGGCCGAAATCGGGGCGCGAGCAGACGTGGCGATCGTGCTCGGCGGCGACGGCACGATGCTCGGCATCGGCCGCCAGCTTGCGCCCTACCGGACTCCGCTGATCGGGATCAACCACGGGCGGCTCGGCTTCATCACCGACATCGCGGCATCCGACATGCAGGCGCTCGTGCCCGTGATGCTGGCCGGCAAGTTCGAGCGCGAGGAGCGCTCGCTGCTCGAGGCGCGGATCGTGCGCGACGGCGAACCGATCTACCACGCGCTCGCGTTCAACGACGTCGTCGTGAACCGCAGCGGCTTCTCCGGGATGGTCGAGCTGCGCGCGTCGGTCGACGGCCGCTACATGTACAACCAGCGCTCGGACGGCCTGATCGTCGCGACGCCCACCGGCTCGACCGCCTATGCGCTGTCGTCGGCCGGCCCGATCCTCCATCCGCAGCTGGCGGGCATCGTGCTCGTGCCGATCGCGCCGCACGCGCTGTCGAACCGGCCGATCGTGCTGCCCGACGATTCGAAGATCGCGATCCAGATCGTCGGCGGCCGCGACGTCAACGTGAACTTCGACATGCAGTCGTTCACGTCGCTCGAACTGAACGATACGATCGAGGTGCGCCGCTCGAAGCACACGGTGCCGTTCCTGCACCCGATCGGCTACAGCTACTACACGACGCTGCGCAAGAAGCTGCATTGGAACGAACACGCATCGAACGAAGACGACAAGGCGTCCTGACGCCGCTCCGCCCGATACCATGCTCCGCCACCTCTCGATCCGCGACTTCGTCATCGTCGCCGCGCTCGATCTCGAATTCGACAGCGGCTTTTCCGTCTTTTCCGGCGAAACCGGCGCCGGCAAATCGATCCTGATCGACGCCCTCGCCCTCGCGCTCGGCGAACGCGCCGACGCGAGCGTCGTGCGCACCGGCTGCGGCCGCGCCGACATCACGGCCGAATTCACGCCGCACGACCGCGTCGCGCGCTGGCTCGACGAGCACGCGTTCGACGCCGAGGACACCGTGATGCTGCGCCGCGTGATCGACGCGAACGGCCGCTCGCGCGCATTCATCAACGGCACCAGCGCGACGCTCGCGCAACTGCGCGAGCTCGGCGAGATGCTCGTCGACATCCACGGCCAGCACGCGCATCAGTTGCTGATGCGGCCCGACGCGCAACGCGAGCTGTTCGACACGCACGCGGGGCTCGTCGCCGAGGCCGCGAACGTCGCGCGCGCGTGGCGCGTGTGGCGCGACGCGACGCAGGCGATCGACGCCGCGAAGGCGCACGAGCGCGAGCTGCAGCTCGAACGCGAAAAGCTCGCATGGCAGCTCGCCGAACTCGACAAGCTCGCGCCGCAAGCCGGCGAGTGGGACGAAGTCAGCAACGAACACAAGCGCCTGTCGCATTCGGCGAACCTGATCGAAGGCGTACGCGGCGCGCTCAACGCACTGTCCGAGTCCGACGACGCGATGCTCGCGCAGCTCGGCGCGATCGTGTCGAAGCTGCGCGGCCTGGCCGACTACGACACCGCGCTCGGCGACGCGCTCGCGTCGCTGGAGCCCGCCGAGATCCAGTTGCAGGAAGCCGTCTATTCGCTGTCGCACTATGCACAGCGCGTCGATCTCGACCCCGAGCGGCTCGCGCAGGTCGAAACGCGTCTCGACGCGCTGCACTCGACCGCCCGCAAGTTTCGGCTGCCGCCCGACACGCTGCACGAAGAGCATGCGGCGCGCCGCGCGCAACTCGCCGCGCTCGACGCGGCCGCCGATCTCGGCGCGCTCGAGGCGGCACAGGCCAAGGCGAGGGAAGCCTATCTCGCCGACGCCAAACGCCTGTCGAAGGCGCGCGCGCAGGCCGCCAAGGCGCTCGGCGCGGCCGTCACGGCCGGCATGCAGGAATTGTCGATGGCGGGCGGAAGCTTCGAAGTCGCGCTCGTGCCGCTCGCGGACGGCGGCCCGCACGGGCTCGAGCAGGTCGAATTCCGCGTGGCCGGTCATCCGGGCGTGCCGCTGCGGCCGCTCGCGAAGGTCGCGTCGGGCGGCGAACTCGCGCGGATCAGTCTCGCGCTCGCGGTGATCGCCAGCGCGGCGAGCCCGACGCCGACGCTGATCTTCGACGAAGTCGATACGGGAATCGGCGGCGGCGTCGCCGAAGTGGTCGGCCGCCTGCTGCACCAGCTCGGGCGCGACCGCCAGGTGTTGTGCGTGACGCACCTGCCGCAGGTCGCCGCGCGCGGCGACCATCATTTCCAGGTGGCGAAGGGCGCCGACGAACGCGGCGGCACGGTATCGACCGTCGTTGCGCTCGACCGCGCCAGCCGGATCGAGGAAGTCGCGCGGATGCTCGGCGGGCTCGAAATCACGGCCACCACGCGCAAGCACGCGAAGGAAATGCTGGCGGCCTGACATGGCTGCCGCCTGTCCCGCTCGAGTCGAACGGGCTCGCCCATTCGACTCGGGGCGGTAGGCGGATCGATGCCGCGCCCGCCCCGCTTTCCGCTTTCGTTCAAACGCCCGTTTCAACCGCGCCGAACACGCGCGTCCACAGCGCCGTCACGGCCGCGCGCTCGTCCGCCACCACCGCCGGATCGACGCGCGCCTTCTCCATCCCGTCGAGCCGCAGCTTGTGCTGCAGCTTCCGGTATGTGCGGTACGCCGCGCCGACGCGCTCGGCCTCGTCCTCGCCCATCAGCCCGAAGCGCGCGACTTCGCGCAGCAACGCGATGTTGCCGGTATTGCGGATCAGCTCGGCGTCGCTCGACGCATGCAGCAGCACCCAGTACTGGACGATGAATTCGATGTCGACCATCCCGCCGCGATCGTGCTTCAGGTCGAACAGCGCGGTCTGGTTCGGGTGGCCGGCAAACACCTTGCCGCGCATGTCGACGATCTCCTTCGCGAGCACGCCGCCGTCGCGCGGCGTCGTCAGCACCTGCTGGCGGATCGCCTCGAAATCCGCGCCGATCTGCGCGTCGCCCGCGCTGTAGCGGGCGCGCGTCAGCGCCTGGTGCTCCCACACCCACGCGGTGTTCGCCGCATCGCCCTCGCGCAGCTGATAGCGGCGGAACGCGTCGAGATCGGTGACGAGCAGCCCGGCCTCGCCGTTCGGCCGCAGCCGCAGGTCGATGTCGAACAGCGCGCCCGCGCCGGTCGCGGTCGTGAGCCACGTGATCAGGCGCCGCGTGAAGGTCGTGTAGACGTCCGCCGAGCGCTCGTCCGGGTCGTCGTACAGGAAGATCAGGTCGAGATCCGACGCATAGCCGAGCTCCTTGCCGCCCAGCTTGCCGTACGCGATCACCGCGAACTTCGGCACGTCGCGATGGCGCTTCGCGAGCTGCGACCAGACGACTTCGATCGTCACGTCGAGCACCGCGTCGGCCAGCTCGGACAGCCGGTCGCTCACGTGCTCGACCGACAGTTGCCCGGCCAGATCGATCAGCAGGATCCGGAACACCTCCGCATGCTGCGCGTGGCGCAGCAGGTCCATCTGCTGCTCGGGGCCGTCGGCCGCCGCGAGCCGCGCGCGCAGCGCATCCTTGAACGCGGGCCAGTCGAACGGGCTCGCGATCGCCTCGTCGTCGAGCAATTCGTCGAGCAGCTGCGGGTGGCGGATCAGGTAGCCGCCGCCCCAGCGCGTCGCGCCGAGCACCGACAGCACGCGGTCGAGCGCGGCCGGATATTCGGTCAGCAGCGCGAGATAGACGCCGCGCCGGCTGACCGTCTCCAGCAGGTCGAACAGGCGCACGATCGTGTCGTCGCGACGCGCGGCGTCGATCTTCGGCGCGGCGTCGAGCGCGCGCTGCGCGACGCTGTCGAAGCGCTGCCGGCTCTTTTCCGGCAGCCCGGTGTAGCGCGACGATTGCCAGATCGCGCGCAGCCGCGCGAGCACGGCGGCCGGATCGGCGAAGCCCAGGCCGTCGAGGCGCGCGATCAGCGCGTCGTCCTCGCCGTCGTCGGCCAGCGCGCCGCTCCAGATCCACGCGGCGGCCGTGTCGTCGCCGGCCGCGCACGGCGCGCCGCTCGCCTTGTCGGCGAAAATCTGGTCGAACTGCGCTTCGACGAACGTGCGGTGGCCATCCAGCACCGTCATCAGCGCCGCGTAGTCGGCAAAACCGAGCGACGCGGCCAGCGCCGCGCGCTCGTCGGGCTCGACCGGCATCGCGTGCGTCTGTGCGTCGTTGCGGTACTGCAGCCGGTGCTCGAGCGTGCGCAGGAAGTTGTAGGCGTCGGTCAGGCGGGCGCACACGTCGTCGCCGATCAGCCCGCGCGCCTGCGCATGCCGCAGCACCGCGAGCGTCGGCCGCACGCGAAATCCCGCATCCTGGCCGCCGCGGATCAACTGGAACACCTGCGCGCTGAACTCGATCTCGCGGATCCCGCCGCGCCCGAGCTTGATGTCGTCGGCCTTGTCGGGCCGCATCGACGCGCGCCGCGCCGCTTCGTGCCGGATCTGCTGGTGCAGCGAACGGATCGCGCCGATCACGCCGAAATCGAGATAGCGGCGGTAGACGAACGGCTTGACGATCGACTCGAGCTGCGACGCGAGCCGCTGTGCCGCGTCGCTGTCGCCTTCCGACACGAGCCGCCCCTTGATCCACGCATAGCGCTCCCACTCGCGCCCCTGCACGTAGAAATATTCCTCGAGCATGCCGAGGCTGCACACGAGCGGCCCCGAATCGCCGTTCGGGCGCAGCCGCATGTCGACGCGAAACACGTAGCCGTCGGCCGTGACCTCGGACAGCACGCCGATCAGGCGCCGGCCGAGCCGCGTGAAGTATTCCTGCGTGGACAGCGGCGAACGTGCGCCGCCGGTGGTCTCGCCGTCGTCCTCGTAGACGAAGATCAGGTCGATGTCCGACGACACGTTCAGCTCGCGGCCGCCGAGCTTGCCCATCCCGACCACGCCGAGCACGACGCGCTGGCCGTCGGCGCCGCGCGGCTCGCCGTACAGCGCCTCGAGTTCGGCCGACAGCAGCGCCAGCGAGCGCTGCACGGCCACCTCGGCGAGATCGGTCATCGCGCCCGTGACCTCGGCGACGTTCGCCAGCCCGCGCAGGTCGCGCTCCGCGACCGCACCGAACGCCTCGGCGCGCAGTTGCCGCAGCGCGCGCTTCAGTTGCTCGTCGCCCGGCGCAGCCGTGCCGGCCGGCGTCGCGAGCAGCTCGGTCAAGCGCGCGTCGAGCTGCGCGCGGCCGAGCGGCGCGGCCGCCCACGCGGCGACCTGCTCGGCCAGCGCGGGCCGGGCGGCCGCCGCGCGCGCGAGGTATCGGGAATAGGACGTGCTGATCAGGTCGGAAGCGTCGGTCATCGAGAAGCGGGCCTGGCGAAAGGCCGGGGGCGGCGGGCCGGCGCGTGCGCGCCCCGCTGCCGGCCGGCCCCATGGACTCGGCGCGGCGTCGCGACGGACGCTCGTGCGCCCGTCGCGACGCCGCGCGCCGGAAAGCCCGTGCCGCGCTGCCCCAACGGCCGCCGGCACGAACCCGTGTGATACATTTCAACGTCAGTCTGCAAAACTACCATATCGCCGCCCGTCCGCCGCATGTCCGACCGTCAGGAATCCGCCGTAGCTGCGCCCGAAGCGGGACCTCCGAAGCACGATCATCCGGTCCTGCGTCGCGTGTTCAGGGTGACGCTGGCAGTCGGGATCGGCACCTACTTCGTCGCGTCCGGCGCCCTCCTCGGGCTGCGCTACGTACTGCTGCCCCGCATCGACGAATTCCGCCCGCGCATCGAGCGCGCGGTGTCCGACAAGCTCCATGCGCAGCTTTCGATCGGCAAGCTTTCCCCGAACTGGTCCGGCATGCAGCCGGGCGTCGAACTCACGAACCTGACGATTCGCGGCCGCGACGGCCAGGTCGCGCTGTCGGTGCCGCACGCGACGGCCGCGCTGTCGTGGATGTCGCTGCTGCGGCTGTCGCCCGCGCTGTCGAGCCTGATCGTCGACCAGCCCGACCTCGTCGTCGCGCGCGCGGCCGACGGCTCGCTGAGCGTCGCCGGCGTCGGTGTGGCCACCACCCACGGCGGCAACGACACGTTCGGCACCTGGTTGCTGAAGCAGGAGGCGATCGTGCTGCGCGGCGGCACGCTGCGCTGGCGCGACGCGCAGCACGACGCGCCGGAGCTCGTGCTGTCGGGCATCCGGCTCGCGGTGCTCAACGACGGCCGCGTGCACAAGGCCGCGCTGCAGGCGCCCGCGAACGGCACGCTGCTGCTCGGCCCGCTCGATTTCCGCGCGCGCTTCAGGCACAAGCCGCTCGCGCCGATCGGCAAGCCGGCGAACTGGACCGGCGACGCCTACCTGTCGACCGGCCCCGTCGACCTGCAGACGCTCACGCGCTATCTCGACGTGCCGCTCACGATCCACGCGGGCCGGATCGACAACGCGATCTGGGCGACCTTCGGCGACGGCCACCTGCGCTCGGCGGGCGGCGACCTGCAAGGCGCCGACGTCGCGCTGCGCGTGCGCCCGACGCAGCCGCGGCTCGACGTGCCGACGGTCGGCTTCGGCTGGGACATGGTGCTCGACGCGGGCCACGACTACACGCTGCACCTGACGCGCTTCAATGCGGAGCTCGGCCAGCCGCCGCTGCCGGACGGCACGCCGCTCGCGCGCTCGCTCGCGCTGTCGACGCTGACCGCGCGCTACCGCGTGCCGACCGCGAACCAGGGGCAACTGCTCAGCGTGGTCGGCGACCGCGTCGATCTCGGCATCCTCAGCGAATTCATCCGCGGGCTGCCGCTGCCGGCGCGCCTGCGCAACGAGCTGATCAAGATCGACCCGCGCGGAATGGTGTCGAACTATCACATCGAGGTCGAGCGCGCGAAACCCGCGCACGCCGATCTCGCCGACGAGGAGCGGCGCATGGGCGCCGCGCCGATCGTCCGCTACCGCTTCCTCGGCGATCTGCAGGGCATCAGCTTCGCCGCGCAGGAGCCGCCGCCCGGACTCTCGCCGCGCGGCCACCCGCGCGCCGGCTGGCCGGGCGTCGAGAACCTGTGGGGCCGCGTCGACGCGAACGAGACGGGCGGCGCCGCGCATATCGACACGGTCAACGCGGCCGTCACCGTGCCCGGCGAATTCGACGAGCCGCGCCTGACGTTCGACCGGCTGCGCGGCAATGCCAAGTGGACGATCACGCCCGCGCCCGGCGACAAGCACGCGCGCGTCGACGTGTCGCTGCCGGACCTGCTCGTGTCGAACCCCGATGCCGAGATCGCGGTGTCGGGCTCGTACACGAACCCCGGCCACGGCCGCGGCTCGCTCGACCTGCGCGCCGATTTCGCGCGCGCGTCGGTCGCACGCATTCCGCGCTACCTGCCGACCGGGATGTCCGAACACCTGCGCGACTATCTCGGCCACGCGTTGCAGGACGGCAAGGTGACCAAGGGCGCGTCGATCGTCGCGCGCGGCCCGCTCGAGAAATTCCCGTTCGAACACGAGCCGGACGCCGGCGTGTTCCACATCGTCGCGCCGTTCACCGGCGGCCGCTTCGAGCCGACGCCGTACCCGCCGCGCAAGCTCGCGAACGGCACGCCGAGCGTCTGGCCCGCGCTCGACGGCATCGACGGCGTGTTCGAGCTCGCGCAGAACAAGCTGCGCTTCGACATCGAGCGCGCGCACTACAAGCGCGTCGCGCTGACGAAGGTCGCCGGCCGCATCGACGATCTCGGCAATCCGTCGCACTCGCCGCTGATCATCGACGGCCATGCCCAGGGCCCGCTCGCCGACCTGATCGACTACGCGGACAACAGCTCGCTCGGCACGATGAGCAACCACATCGGCCAGCGGATCGATGCGCAGGGCCCCGCGTCGCTCGCGCTCAAGATCACGATTCCGCAGCACGTCCCCCATCCGCACACGCACGTCGAAGGCACGCTCGCGTTCGGCGGCAACACGCTGTCGACCAGCGGCGTGCCGCCGCTGTCGGCCCTGCGCGGCAGCGTCGGCTTCACCGAGGCCGGCGCGTCGCTGCACGCGCTGTCGGGGCGCTTCCTCGGCGGCCCGGTGCGCGCGAACGGCAACTTCCAGTCGCACGGCCCGTACGCGGTGGATGTCGACGGCCGGCTCGCGCTCGACGCCGCGCGCGGCCTGAACCTGCACGGCGCGGCCGCCGCGCTGCTCGAGCACGTGGTCGGCGACGCGCCGTACAAGATCGCCGTGCGCGGCGCGCCGGGCCGCCTGCCCGACGTCAGCGCGCAATCCGACCTGACCGGCGTGGCGCTGAACTTCCCGGCGCCGTTCGCGAAACCGGCCGGCACGCCGATGCCGTTCCGCTTCACGCTGCAGCCGGCGCCGCAAACGGACGGCAAACGCCTCGAACACGCCGACCTGACGCTCGGCCCGGTGAGCGCGACCTACCTGCTCGACGCGACGCGCGGCCAGCCGCTGCGCGCGGTGCGCGGCGCGATGGGCATCCACCGGATGCCCGACATGCCGCAGGACGGCGTGAGCGCGGCCGTCGACGTCGGCGAACTGGACGCCGACGCGTGGCTCGCCCTCGCCCATACGCTGCAGCCCGACACGCCGCGCGCGCCGGCGCCGCAGGCCGCGCCGCGCGTCGATTTCGCGAGCTTCGCGCCGAAGCGCTTCGCGTTCCATTTCGGCACGCTGAAACTGCTCAAGCGCAACTGGGAGAACGTGATCGTCGGCGCGTCGCACGTCGACGACCTCTGGCAGGCGAACATCGCGTCGAACCAGGTGTCGGGCTACCTGTCGTGGGCGCCGGGCGGCGGCCATAACGGCGCGGGCGTGCTCAACGCGCGGCTCGCGAAGCTCGTCGTGCCGCAGAGTTCGCAGCACGACCTCGTCGGCCGCGCGATGAACCTGCCGACGCCGGCCGACCGGCCGATGCCGTCGATCGACCTGATCGTCGACCAGGTCGTCGCGCGCGATCACGACATCGGCCGGCTCGTCGTCAACGCACGCAACATCGACGAAGACGGCACGCCCGTGTGGCAGCTCGACAAGCTGGAACTGTCGAACCCGGCCGCGAAGCTGACGGCGACCGGCAACTGGCGCACGTCGCGCCGCGCGCTCGCCCGCGGCGCCGACGAACCCGACGCGCCGCGCCGCACCGTGTTCGACTTCAAGCTCGACATCGACAACGCGGGTGCGCTGCTCGACCGCGTCGGCCTGCCGCGCACGCTCGCGGACGGTCACGGCTCGGTCACGGGCAAGGTCGGCTGGCGCGGCGGCCCGACCGCGCTCGACTTCCCGTCGCTCGGCGGCCAGGTCGCGGTCGACCTCGAACACGGGCAGATCCTGAAGGTCGATCCGGGCGCGGCGAAACTGCTCGGCGTGCTGAGCCTGCAAAGCCTCGCGCGCTTCCTGACGCTGAACTTCCGCGACGTGGTCGGCAAGGGGCTGCCGTTCGACAAGATCACCGGTACCGGCCGGATTTCGAACGGGATCGCGCGCACCGACGACTTCTCGATGATGACGGGCCCCGCGAACGTCACCGTGCGCGGCGCGGTCGATCTCGGCGCCGAAACGCAGGATCTGCATGCGCACGTCGCACCGAAAATCAGCGCGGGCGCGGCCGCGATCGGCGCGGCCATCATCAACCCGCTGCTCGGCGTCGGCGTGCTGGCCGCGAACTATGCGCTGTCCGAGACGCTGTCGCGCGCGTTCGCGCTCGACTACGCGATCACCGGCTCGTGGGCGCACCCGCACATCGAGCGGGTGCGCGGCGATCAGGGTAAGATGAATCACGGTCCGGCCGATGCAGCGAGCCATTGAGCGCGCATCGAAGCGCGCAGGCCGCCGGGCCGCACCCCATTTATGACGCAACCGATTCCGCGATGACCGACCACGCCCGTTCCGCCACGCCCTTCCGGGTCGCCGCGCTGCAGATGGTGAGCACGCCGGACGTCACACGCAATCTGGCCGAAGCGCGCCGCCTGATCGCGGAAGCCGCCGGCGAAGGCGCGCAGCTCGTGCTGCTGCCCGAGTATTTCTGCTTCATGGGTCACCGCGACACCGACAAGCTCGCGCTCGCCGAACCGTACCGCGACGGCCCGATCCAGCAGTTCCTCGCCGACGCCGCGCGCCGCCACGGCATCTGGGTGATCGGCGGCACGCTGCCGCTGAAGGCGCCGGAGCCCGATCGCGTGCTGAACACGACGCTCGTGTTCGATCCGTCCGGCCACGAGGCCGCGCGCTACGACAAGATCCACCTGTTCAACTTCGAGAAAGGCGACGAGTCGTTCGACGAGGCGCGCACGATCCGCGCGGGCGACACGGTCGTCGCGTTCGACGCGCCGTTCGGGCAGGTCGGCCTGTCGGTCTGTTACGATCTCCGCTTTCCGGAGCTGTACCGCCGCATGGGCGACTGCGCGCTGATGGTCGTGCCGTCGGCGTTTACGTATACGACGGGCCGCGCGCACTGGGAAACGCTGCTGCGCGCGCGGGCCGTCGAGAACCAGTGCTACGTGCTCGCGGCCGCGCAGGGCGGCAAGCACGAGAACGGCCGGCGCACGTGGGGCCACAGCATGCTGATCGACCCGTGGGGCGAGATCGTCGCGGTGCGCGACGAGGGCGCCAGCGTCGTGCTCGGCACGATCGATCCGCAGCGCATCGCCGACGTGCGCCAGAGCCTGCCCGCATGGCGACACCGCGTGCTGACCTGAATCCGCCGCACCGCTTGACACGCCGTGCGGCCCACCCGTCTGCCCGGCAGCACCCGACAACTTTTTGAGAACTCCCGATATCCGCATGAACATCATCGAACCCGGCATCCGCAACCTCGCGCTGGCGAAGGACATCCTGCTCACGCCGTACGGCCTCGACGAAAGCCTGCTCACGCGCACGATCGCCGACATCTTCACGCATCGCGTCGACTACGCGGACCTGTACTTCCAGGCAACCCGCAGCGAAGCGTGGAGCCTCGAGGAAGGCATCGTCAAGTCGGGCAGCTTCAGCATCGACCAGGGCGTCGGCGTGCGTGCGGTCGCGGGCGACCGCACCGCGTTCGCGTATTCGGACGACCTGTCGCCCGAAGCGATCGCGCAAGCCGCCGCCGCGACCAAGGCGATCGCGGCGGCCGGCGGCGGCCGCCAGAAGATCAAGGCCGCCACGTCGCTGACGGGCATCTCGGGCCGCGACCTGTACCTGCCGTCCGATCCGCTCGCGTCGCTCGACGCGACGGCCAAGGTCAAGCTGCTCGAACGCATCGAGCAGATGGCGCGCGGGCGCGACCCGCGCGTCACGCAGGTGATGGCTGGGCTCGCCGGCGAATACGACGTCGTGCTGGTCGCGCGCAGCGACGGCGCGCTCGCGGCCGACATCCGGCCGCTCGTGCGCGTGTCGGTCACGGTGATCGCCGAACAGAACGGCCGCCGCGAAATCGGCTCGGGCGGCGGCGGCGGCCGCTTCGACTACGGCTACTTCACCGACGAAGTCCTGTCGCGCTATGTCGACGACGCCGTGCACGCGGCGCTCGTCAACCTCGATGCACGCCCCGCGCCGGCCGGCGCGATGACGGTCGTGCTCGGGCCGGGCTGGCCGGGCGTGCTGCTGCACGAGGCGATCGGCCATGGCCTCGAAGGCGACTTCAACCGCAAGGGTTCGTCGGCGTTCGCGGGCCGGATCGGCGAGCAGGTCGCCGCGAAGGGCGTGACCGTCGTCGACGACGGCACGCTGCCGAACCGCCGCGGCTCGCTGAACATCGACGACGAAGGCAACCCGACGCAGTGCACGACGCTGATCGAGGACGGCATCCTGAAGGGCTACATCCAGGACACGCTGAACGCGCGGCTGATGAAAATGCCGGTCACGGGCAACGCGCGGCGCGAGTCGTACGCGGCGCTGCCGATGCCGCGCATGACGAACACCTACATGCTGAACGGCGACAAGGATCCGCAGGAAATCATCGCGTCGGTGAAGAACGGCCTGTACGCGGTGAATTTCGGCGGCGGCCAGGTCGACATCACGAACGGCAAGTTCGTGTTCTCGGCGTCCGAGGCGTACATGATCGAGAACGGCAAGATCACCTACCCGGTGAAGGGCGCGACGCTGATCGGCAGCGGCCCGGAATCGCTGAAGTACGTGAGCATGATCGGCAACGACATGTCGCTCGACACGGGCGTCGGCGTGTGCGGCAAGGAAGGCCAGAGCGTGCCGGTCGGCGTCGGCCAGCCGACCCTGCGGATCGACAAGATGACGGTCGGCGGTACGGCATAACCGCATCGCGGCGCAGACAATCCGCGCTTTTTGACGAAAACGCGCGGATTGTCCGCATTTTTTACGGTTCCCGGTTGCCAGCCGTCCGGGGACGGGGTATAAATTCCGAATCAACTTTTTGACGAGCCGAATTTCCGTCATGTCCGCCAAGTTTTACTTTTACTTTTTTTGGTATCTCAGACCGCTGGCGGATCGAGAGGGTTGATGGCGCGTAAAGCGCAACCGAAATTCCCGAAAAAACCGCCGGCGAACCCGGCGGTTTTTTTTCGCCCTTCGCCAGCCGGTCGCCGCCGCAGCGGTCCCGCGGCCCCGGCCGGCACCACCGAATTGCCCGAATCGATGAATCCGCCGCACGCGCACTGACCGAACGGCGCCCCGGAAAACCAGGAGAAACAGCATGCCCCCGCACAACACCGACGACGTCCGCATTCGCGAACTCAAGGAACTGACGCCGCCCGCCCACCTGATCCGCGAATTCGCGTGCTCCGAAGCCGCGTCCGAGCTGATCTACCACTCGCGCCAGTCGATGCACCGCATCCTGCACGGGATGGACGACCGGTTGATCGTCGTGATCGGGCCGTGCTCGATCCACGACACGAAGGCGGCGATCGAATACGCGGGCCGGCTCGTGAAGGAGCGCGAGCGTTTCAAGGGCGAACTGGAAATCGTGATGCGCGTGTACTTCGAGAAGCCGCGCACGACGGTCGGCTGGAAGGGGCTCATCAACGATCCGCACCTCGACAACAGCTTCAAGATCAACGAAGGGCTGCGCACCGCGCGCGAGCTGCTGCTGCAGATCAACGAAATGGGGCTGCCGGCCGCGACCGAATACCTCGACATGATCAGCCCGCAGTACATCGCCGACCTGATCTCGTGGGGCGCGATCGGCGCGCGCACGACCGAGTCGCAGGTGCACCGCGAGCTCGCGTCGGGGCTGTCGTGCCCGGTCGGCTTCAAGAACGGCACCGACGGCAACGTGAAGATCGCGGTCGACGCGATCAAGGCCGCGTCGCAGCCGCATCATTTCCTGTCGGTGACGAAGGGCGGCCATTCGGCGATCGTGTCGACGGCCGGCAACGAGGATTGCCACGTGATCCTGCGCGGCGGCAAGACGCCGAACTACGACGCGGACAGCGTGAACGCCGCCTGCGCGGACATCGGCAAGGCCGGCCTCGCCGCGCGCCTGATGATCGACGCGAGCCACGCGAACAGCTCGAAGAAGCACGAGAACCAGATCCCCGTGTGCGCCGACATCGGCCGCCAGATCGCGGCCGGCGACGAACGCATCGTCGGCGTGATGATCGAATCGCACCTCGTCGAGGGTCGCCAAGACCTGAAGGAAGGCTGCGCGCTGACCTACGGCCAGAGCATCACCGACGCGTGCATCGCGTGGGACGACAGCGTGAAGGTGCTCGAAGGCCTGGCGGAAGCCGTGAAGGCGCGCCGGGTCGCGCGCGGCAGCGGCAACTGACGGACGCAAGCAGGCTGCATCGTCATGGCGCCGCGTGCCAGCGGATTGGCCATGCGGTCAGCCTGCGCTCGGCATCCGGCTCTGCTAGACTAGCTAACACAGCCTAGCTAATCAGGAAACGACCATGCCGACCGTCAATATGCACGCCGCCAAATCGCGGCTCTCGAGCCTCGTCGAAGCACTCGAATCGGGGCGCGAATCCGAGGTCGTGATCGCCCGCAACGGTCATCCGGTCGCCCGGATCGTTCCTTACGCGGCACCGAAGCGAATCGGTGCGGCCCGTCAGTTGCTTGCCGGGCTGAACATCCCGACCACCATCGAGACATTCAATGCCGGCGACGAATCGATCGCCGCCGACTTCGATGCCAGCACGGAACGGGGGCTCCGGCCGTGAAACTGCTGCTCGATACGCATATCGCGCTGTGGGCCGCTGAAGGCGCGCCTCAACTTTCTTCGACTGCGGTCGCGTTGATCGAGGATCCTGCGAACACCCTGTATGTCAGTGCCGCATCCATCTGGGAAATTGCGATCAAATACCGCAAAGGCAACCTGCCCGTTCATCCGCGCGACGCACGTTCGGCGTTCCGGCTCGCCGGTTTCGCGGAGCTGTCGATCAGCAGCGATCACGTCGAGGCGGTCGCCGCGCTGCCGGATTTCCCGGACCATGCCGACCCGTTCGATCGCGTGATGGTTGCCCAGGCGCTTCATGAGGGCATGCCGCTCGTCAGTGCCGATCCAAAAGTATGGCGCTATCACGCGACGCTGATGCTGCGTGCCTGACGCCATCCGTGCGACAGCGCAAGCGACACAATCGCAGCCCGGCTCGCGCCGGGCTTTCTCATTGGCCGGCAACCCTCGGTGCGTGCATCACTCGAGCGCGCCCGACCCGAAGATCTCGGTATTCACGCGTTCCGGCGCGACGCCGAGCGCGACAAGCGCGTCGCGCTGCGCCTTCATGAACGCGACCGGCCCACAGACGTAGTAGTCGGCGTCCGGCACCAGCGCGTACTGCTGCACGCGTTCCGGCGTGAGGCGCCCTTCGAGATCGTGATCGATGCCGAGACGATCGTGCGGGCCGACCAGCTCGTACAGCACCGTTCGCTTGACGTTCGCGTGCTCGCCGACGGTGTCGTTCAGCCAGTCGCGGAACGCGTGCACCGCGCCCGAACGGCATGCGTGAATGAACCGCACGTCGCGCTTGCTGCCTTCGGCGACCAGCGTCGACGCCATCGACATCATCGGCGTGATGCCGACCCCGCCCGAGATCAGCACGACCGGCGTAGCCACGTCGCGCTTCAGCGAGAAGTCGCCCATCGGCGCGGTCACCTCGACGATCGCGCCCTCCTCCACACCGTCGTGCATCAGCGTCGATACCTTGCCGGCCGGGATCGCTTCGGCCTTGCCGGCCTCGCGCTTCACCGAGATGCGCAGCCACTTGCCGTGCGGCGCGTCGGACAGGCTGTACTGGCGCGGCTGGTCGACGCCGAGATCGCCGACGAAGCGCTTCACGGTGAGGTACTGGCCCGGCTCGAACGTCGGCGCCGCGCCGCCGTCGGCGGGCGTCAGGTAGAACGACGTGATCTCGTCGCTTTCGCGCACCTTGCGCGCGACCTTGAACGGGCGGAAGCCGCTCCACGCGGCGTTCGCGTACAGATCGGCCTCGGCGCCGATCATGATCTGCGCGAGCTGGCCGTACGCGACGCGCCACGCTTCGAGCGTGTCGGCATCGACCGCGTCGCCGAGCACTTCGACGATCGACGCAAGCAGGTTCTCGCCGACGATCGGGTAGTGCTCGGGGCGAATGTTCAGGCTCGCGTGCTTGTGCGAGATGCGCGACACCGCGCCGCCGAGCGCGCCGAGGTTGTCGATGTTGGCCGCGTACGCATAAACGGCCTTCGCGAGCGTTTCGGGCTGGCTGCCGGTCTTCTGGTGCGTCTGGTTGAACAGGTTCTTCAGTTCCGGATGACGCGCGAACATGCGCTGATAGAAATGCTTCGTGATCGTCGCGCCGTGCTCGGCGAGGACGGGGGCCGTGGCCTTCACACGGGCCATCTGGTCAGCGGTGAGGTGGGTCATGTGCGTTCTCCGTTAAACATGCTCATACAATACATGTTTAAAAACGGACGCCCGCCGGACAAATTGTCGCAGTGCGCAAAAACGTGGCGGCGCGCTAGCGGACGCGCCCCCGCTCCCACAGCACGTCGGCGCCGCCGCCGGCGCGGTTCAGCACGCGCGCCAGCACGAACAGCAGGTCGGACAGCCGGTTCACGTACCGCCGCGGTGCGTCGTTGAGCGTGTCGCCACGCCCGAGCGCGACGATCGAGCGCTCCGCGCGGCGGCACACGGTGCGGCAGACATGCGCGAGCGATGCGGCGCGCGAGCCGGCCGGCAGGATGAATTCCTTCAGCGGCGGCAGCGTCGCGTTGTAGTCGGCGAGCCACTGGTCGAGGCGCGCGAGATGCGTATCGTCGAGCACCGTATGGCCGGGAATGCACAGCTCGCCGCCGAGATCGAACAGGTCGTGCTGGATCGTGACGAGCGCCGTGCGCACGTCGTCCGGCAACGCCTCGGCCAGCAGCACGCCGAGATTCGAGTTCAGTTCGTCGACGTCGCCGATCGCGGCGATCCGCGCGTCGTCCTTGCCGATGCGCCGCCCGTCGCCCAGCCCGGTGGTCCCGTCGTCGCCCGTGCGCGTCGCGATCTTGCTCAAGCGGTTGCCCATGCGAATGTCCTCTCGTACGCGGCCGCCACGCGGCCCGGTTGGCTGGAACGCGATTATCGCAGCCCGCGGCGGCAGGCGCAGCGGACGTTACAGCGTAGAATGAGCCGACAGTACGACAAGCAGTCAGGAGACATTCGTGAATCACCCTGCCCCGCCGGCCGCCACGCGCCGCCCGCTGCCCCCCGCCATGCTCGATGCGCTGCGCGCCGCTTTCGGCGAGCGCGTGTCGACCGCCGACGCGGTTCGCGCCCATCACGGCCGCGACGAATCCCCGTTCGATCCGCAACTGCCCGACGCCGTCGTGTTCGCGCGCAGCACCGACGACGTGCGCGAAGTCGTGTCGCTGTGCTCGCTCTACGGCGTGCCGCTGATCCCGTACGGCGCCGGCTCGTCGCTCGAGGGCCACCTGCTCGCGGTGCGCGGCGGCGTGTCGCTCGACCTGTCGGACATGAACCGCGTGCTGTCGATCAACGCCGAAGACCTGACCGTGACGGTCGAGCCGGGTATCACCCGCAAGGCGCTCAACGAAGCGTTGCGCGACACCGGCCTGTTCTTCCCGATCGATCCGGGCGCCGACGCCAGCATCGGCGGGATGACCGCGACCCGCGCGTCGGGCACCAACGCCGTGCGCTACGGCACGATGCGCGAGAACGTGCTCGGCCTGAGCGCGGTGCTCGCGGACGGCCGCGTGATCAAGACCGGCTCGCGCGCGCGCAAGTCGTCGGCCGGCTACGACCTCACGCGGCTGTTCGTCGGGTCCGAAGGCACGCTCGGCGTGATCACCGAGATCACGCTGCGCCTGCACCCGCTGCCCGAGGCCGTGTCGGCCGCGATCTGCACGTTCCCGACGATGGGCGACGCGGTCCGCACGGTGATCGAGACGATCCAGATCGGCGTGCCGATCGCGCGCGTCGAATTCGTCGACGCACTCGCGGTGCGCTCGATCAACCGTCACTCGAATCTGACGCTGACCGAAGCGCCGACGCTGTTCTTCGAATTCCACGGCACCGACGCCGGCGTGAAGGAACAGGCCGAACTCGTGCAGGCGCTCGCCGGCCAGCATTCCGGCCAGGGCTTCGAATGGGCGACGCGCCCCGAGGATCGCACGCGGCTCTGGTCCGCGCGTCACAACGCGTACTTCGCGATGCTGCAGTTGAAGCCCGGTTGCCGCGCGGTGACGACCGACGTGTGCGTGCCGATCTCGCAGCTCGCCGCGTGCGTCGAGGAAACCGAGCTCGACCTGCGCGCGTCGTCGCTGCCCTGCCCGATCGTCGGGCACGTCGGCGACGGCAATTTCCACGTCGCGATCCTGATCGACCCCGACAAGCCCGAGGAACTCGCCGAAGCCGAACACATCAACGACCGGATCGTCGAACGCGCGCTGCGCCTGGGCGGCACTTGCACGGGCGAGCACGGCGTCGGGCTGCACAAGATGCGCTTCCTGCCGAAGGAGCACGGCGACAACGCCATCGACACGATGCGCGCGATCAAGCTCGCGCTCGATCCGCGCAACCTGATGAATCCGGGCAAGATTTTCACGTGCTGACACGGCGGCGCGGCACCGCGCCCCACGCAGGAGACCTCATGAACGCTCCCGTCGAACTGTCGAGCGCCGCACGCGCGCAGCGCCAGCGCGAAGTCGTGCAGGCGCTGATGGCCGTGCTGCCGACGCACTGCCTGCTGTACCGCGACGAGGACACGGCGCCGTACGAATGCGACGGCCTGTCCGCGTACCGCCGGCTGCCGCTCGCGGTCGCGTTGCCCGAGACGGAGTCGCAGGTGCAGCGCATCGTGCAGATCTGCCGCCGCATGGAAGTGCCGATCGTGCCGCGCGGCGCCGGCACCAGCCTGTCGGGCGGCGCGCTGCCGATCGCGCTCGGCGTCGTGCTGTCGCTCGCGCGCTTCACGCGCATCGTCGAAGTCGATCCGTACGCACGCACGGCGACCGTGCAGCCCGGCGTGCGCAACCTCGCGATTTCGGAAGCGGCCGCGCCGTACGGCCTGTATTACGCGCCCGACCCGTCGTCGCAGATCGCGTGCACGATCGGCGGCAACGTCGCGGAAAATTCCGGCGGCGTCCACTGCCTGAAATACGGGCTGACCGTGCACAACGTGATGCGCGTGCGCGCGGTGACGATCGACGGCGAGATCGTCGAATTCGGCTCGCTCGCGCTCGACATGCCGGGCCTCGACCTGCTCGCCGTGATGATCGGCAGCGAAGGGATGTTCGCGATCGTCACCGAGGTCACGGTGCGACTGATCCCGAAGCCGCAGACCGCGCAGCTCGTGATGGCGAGTTTCGACGACGTCGTCAAGGGCGGCGAGGCCGTCGCGGCGATCATCGCGTCGGGCATCATCCCGGCCGGGCTCGAGATGATGGACAAGCCGGCGACGCAAGCCGTCGAGACGTTCACGCACGCGGGCTACGACCTCGACGCGAAGGCGATCCTCTTGTGCGAATCGGACGGCACGCCCGAAGAAGTCGCCGAGGAGATCGTGCGGATGACGGCCGTGCTGCGCGAACACGGCGCGACGCGCATCCAGGTGTCGCGCAACGAAAGCGAACGGCTCCGCTTCTGGTCCGGCCGCAAGAACGCGTTCCCGGCCGCCGGCCGCATTTCCGCCGATTACTACTGCATGGACGGCACCGTGCCGCGCCGCGCGATCGGCCTGCTGCTCGCGCGCATCGAGCAGCTCGAAACGCGCTACGGGCTGCGC
This sequence comes from Burkholderia sp. MSMB1835, assembly GCF_001526365.1. Taxonomy (NCBI): domain Bacteria; kingdom Pseudomonadati; phylum Pseudomonadota; class Betaproteobacteria; order Burkholderiales; family Burkholderiaceae; genus Burkholderia; species Burkholderia sp. MSMB1835. The sequence goes on along the minus strand of NZ_LOYP01000043.1, from coordinate 56,686 downwards.
TGCATCAACGTGTTCCATGCGGGCGACGGCAACATGCATCCGCTGATCCTCTACAACGCGAACGATCCGGACGAGCTGCACCGCGCCGAGCAGTTCGGCGCGGAGATCCTCGAATGCTGCGTGGAATTCGGCGGCAGCGTGACGGGCGAGCACGGCGTCGGTATCGAAAAGCTCAATTCGATGTGCGTGCAGTTCTCGCCGCAGGAGCGCGATGCGTTCTTCGCGGTCAAGCGCGCATTCGATCCGGCCGGGCTGCTGAACCCGGACAAGGGCATCCCGACCCGCGCGCGCTGCGCCGAATACGGGCGTCAGCACGTGCGCGGCGGGCTGCTGCCGCACCCGGACCTGCCGCGCTTCTGAGCGGCGCGCGCGGGTCGCGGCCCGCGCCGGCGGCCGCTGTGCGCGGGTCTGCCGTGCCCGCGCGGCGCGTTCGCGTGCCGGCCGCACATGCCGGCTGCGGGACGGGGCTTAGGGATAGTCGCGATGTGGAATCGCGCCACCCCGGTACAATCGACCGGACAACGAGACGAGAAAGCAACGGAACATGGAAGAGGACGACATCGTCGCCGGATGGGCCGAGCGCATCCGCGCCGCCAGTGCCGACGGCCGGCCGCTGCGGATTCGCGGCGGCGGCACCAAGGACTGGTACGGCCAGGCGCTCGAGGGCGAAATACTCGACACGCGCGCGTTTCAGGGCGTCGTGTCGTACGACCCGGCCGAACTCGTCGTCACGGTCCGCGCGGGCACGCCGCTCGCGCAACTTGAAACCGTCCTTGCCGAGTGCGGCCAGATGCTGCCGTTCGAGCCGCCGCACTTCGGCCGTTCGGCCACCGTCGGCGGCTGCGTCGCGGCCGGCCTCGCGGGCCCGCGCCGCGCCACCTGCGGCGCACCGCGCGATTTCGTGCTCGGCACCACGCTGATGAACGGTCGCGGCGAAACGCTGCGCTTCGGCGGGCAGGTCGTGAAGAACGTCGCCGGCTACGACGTGTCGCGGCTGATGGCCGGCGCGCTCGGCACGCTCGGGCTGATGCTCGACCTGTCGATCAAGGTGCTGCCGATGCCTGTCGCCGAAGTCACGCTCAAATTCGAGATGACCGCGACCGACGCGGTGCGCAAGCTCAACGAATGGGGCGGCCATCCGCTGCCGGTCAGCGCGAGCGCATGGCGCAACGGCACGCTCGTGCTGCGCCTGTCGGGCGCGGAAGCCGCCGTGAAATCCGCGAAAGCGCTGCTCGGCGGCGAAGTCGTCGACGCGGTCGAGGCCGAGCGCTTCTGGTCCGGCCTGCGCGAGCATACCGATCCGTTCTTCAACGGCATCCCGCCCGGCTACGCGCTGTGGCGCCTGTCGCTGCCGTCGATCACCGAACCGATGCACCTGCCCGGCACGCAGTTGATGGAATGGGGCGGCGCGCAGCGCTGGTGGATCACCGACGCCGACGCGCAAACCGTGCGCATGAGCGCGAAGCAGGCCGGCGGCCATGCGACGCTGTTCCGCGCGGGCGACACCTACGACCGCAGCGCGGGCGTGTTCACGCCGCTGCCCGCGCCGATGATGAAGATCCACCGCGGGCTGAAGAGCGCGTTCGATCCCGCGCGCATCTTCAATCGCGGCCGGCTGTACCCAGAACTTTGAGGGCAGGATGCAAACGAACCTCGCCGATTTCATCCGCAATACGCCCGACGGCGACGAGGCCGACGCGATCCTGCGCAAATGCGTGCACTGCGGGTTCTGCACCGCGACCTGCCCGACCTATCAACTGCTCGGCGACGAACTCGACGGCCCGCGCGGACGCATCTACCTGATCAAGCAGATGGTCGAAGGCGCGCCCGTCACGCGCAGCACGCAACAGCATCTCGACCGCTGCCTCACCTGCCGCAGCTGCGAGACGACCTGCCCGTCCGGCGTCCAGTACGGCCGGCTCGTCGAGATCGGCCGCAAGCACGTGGAGGCGCAGGTGGAACGCCCCGCGCAGCAGCGGCTCATGCGCCGCGTGCTCGCGAGCGTCGTGCCGAACGCCGCGCTGTTCTCGCCGGCGATGCGGCTCGGCCAGCACGTGCGGCCGCTGCTGCCGAAGCGGCTGCGCGACAAGGTGCCGCCGCGCACGCGGCTGCTCGAATGGCCGCACCGCACGCATACGCGCAAGATGCTGATGCTCGGCGGCTGCGTGCAGCCGTCGATGCTGCCGAACATCAACATCGCGACCGCACGCGTGCTCGACGCGCTCGGCATCGAGACGGTCGTCTCGCCCGACGCGGGCTGCTGCGGCGCGATCCGCCTGCATCTGAACTATCACGACGAAGCGCTCGACGACGCGCGCCGCAACATCGACGCGTGGTGGCCCCACGTCGAACAGGGCGCCGAGGCGATCGTGATGAATGCATCGGGCTGCGGCGCGACGGTGCTCGAATACGCGCACCTGCTGCGCGACGATCCGGCCTATGCGGAGAAAGCGCAGCGTATCGTGTCGCTGACGCGCGACATCTCCGACGTGCTGCTCGCGTTCGAGGCCGAACTCGCGACGATCGCCCGGCGCCGCGCGATCCATACGGTCGCGTACCACCCGCCGTGCACGCTGCAGCACGGGCAGCAGTCGCGCGGCAAGGTCGAGCGCCTGCTCGAAACGCTCGGCATCGACGTGCGGCTGCCGGCCGACAGTCATCTGTGCTGCGGCTCGGCCGGCACCTATTCGCTGACGCAGCCGTCGCTGTCGTACCGGTTGCGCAAGCAGAAGCTGCTGAAGCTGCAGGCGCTCGAACCGCAGATGATCGTGTCCGGCAACATCGGCTGCATCGCGCATCTGCAAAGCGGCACGCAGGTGCCGGTCGCTCACTGGATCCAGCTCGTCGAGCATCTGCTGTACGGCTAGCGCCCGTTCACGCATGACGGGTAGGCGCGCGGCGTCCGTATAATGAGCGGATCGATGCGCGGCGGATCGCCGCGCATCGGCTTCATGCCCGTTTCCGCGCTGCCTGCGTGCCTGCTTCCGTGCCCGTCATGTCCGATCTCGCCGCCCGTCTCGACTCCGTTCACCGCCGCATCGCCGACGCCGCCCGCGCGGCCGGCCGCGATCCCGCCACCGTATCGCTGCTCGCCGTGTCGAAGACGTTTCCGGCCGACGACGTGCGCGCCGCGCATGCAGCTGGGCAGCGCGCCTTCGGCGAGAACTACGTGCAGGAGTCGATCGACAAGATCGACGCGCTCGCCGACCTGCGCGCGAGCCTCGAATGGCATTTCATCGGACCGCTGCAATCGAACAAGACGCGCCCCGTCGCCGAGCGCTTCGACTGGGTCCATTCGGTGGACCGGCTGAAGATCGCGCAGCGCCTGTCGGAACAGCGCCCCGCGCACCTGCCGCCGCTCAACGTATGCGTGCAGGTGAACATCAGCGGCGAGGCGTCGAAGAGCGGCGTCGCGCCGGCCGACGTGGCCGAGGTCGCGCGGGCGGTCGCCGCGCTGCCGTCGCTGCGGCTGCGCGGCCTGATGGCGATTCCCGAACCGGCCGCCGACACCGACGCGCAGCGCGCGCCGCACCGCGCGCTGCGCGCGTTGTTCGACGCGTTGCGCGCCGACGGTCTGCCGCTCGACACGCTGTCGATGGGCATGTCCGCCGATCTCGACGCGGCCGTGCTCGAAGGCGCGACGATCGTGCGCGTCGGCACCGCGATCTTCGGCGCGCGCGACTACTCGCGCTGAACGCCGCGTTCTTTTCCGCCTTTCCGTTCACTCACTCGCTCATTCCCGACATCATGAAAATCGCATTCATCGGCGGCGGCAACATGGCCGCGGCCCTGATCGGCGGCCTGATCAAGCGCGGCGTCGCCGCGGACGGCCTGTATGCCATCGACATCAACGAAGACGTCCGCGCGCGCGCCGCGCAGCAATTCGGCGTGCGCACCGGCGCGGCCGTCGACGCCACGCTCGCCGATTACGACGCGATCGTGCTCGCGGTGAAGCCGCAGGTGCTGAAGGACGTCGCGCAGGCGCTCGCGCCGCACCTGAAGTCGCAGCTCGTGATCAGCATCGCGGCCGGCATCCGCGGCACGGATCTCGCCCGCTGGCTCGGCGGCTACGCGCGCGTCGTGCGCACGATGCCGAACACGCCGGCGCTGGTCGGCATGGGCGTGACCGGCCTGGCCGCGCTGCCGGGCGTCGACGCGGCAGGCCGCGAACTCGCGTCGAGCGTGCTCGGCGCGGTCGGCGAGATCGTGTGGTTCGACGACGAATCGCAGCTCGACGCGGTCACGGCGATTTCGGGCAGCGGCCCCGCGTACGTGTTCTATTTCATCGAAGCGCTGCAGGAAGCCGCGCGCCGTCTCGGCATGAACGACGAACAGGGCCGCGCGCTCGCGGTCGCGACGTTCGCGGGCGCCGCGCAACTGGCCGCGCAATCGGGCGAGCCGGCGAGCGTGCTGCGCGAACGCGTGACGTCGAAGGGCGGCACGACGGCCGCCGCGCTCGCGGCGTTCGACGCGCAGGGCGTGAAGGAAGCGATCGTGCGCGGCGCGCTCGCAGCCGACGCGCGCGCGAAGGAAATGGGCGACGAGCTCGGCCGCGCGTAAGCGCGACAAGCGGCGTCGGTTTGCGCCGGTGCCTGGCGTAAAAAAAGCGACCGTCGGGTCGCTTTTTTCGTTGGCGCCGCCCGCAAAGGCGCGATATGTCGGGGTGTCGTTCAGCGAGCGGCCAGCAGGTAATGCGCGGCGATGCCCGCGAACAGCACGCCGCCGAGCCAGTTGTTGTGGCGGAACGCCGCGAAGCACGGCATCCGTTCGCGACCCTTGATCAGCGTGTAGTGATACAGCGCGCAGCCGAGCGCCGCCGCCCAGCCGGCCCAGTACGCGATGCCGAAGCCGAGCGTCACGCCGATCCACACGTAGATGCCGAGCGTCACCGCGTAGCACGCCATCACGGCCGCGACGTCGAAGCGGCCGAACGTCAGCGCGGACGTGCGGATGCCGATCTTGATGTCGTCGTCGCGATCGACCATCGCATATTCGGTGTCGTACGCGACCGACCAGAAGATGTTCGCGACCAGCATCACCCACGCCAGCACCGGCACCGTGTCCTGCACGGCCGCGAACGCCATCGGGATGCCGAAGCCGAACGCGATGCCGAGATACGCCTGCGGAATCGCGAAGAAGCGCTTCATGAACGGGTAGGAGCCGGCGACGAACAGCGCGACGACCGACAATTCTTTCGTCAGCGTATTGAGCGGCAGGATCAGCAGGAACGCGACGAACGACAGCCCGACCGCGATCGCGACGGCCTCCCATGCCCGGATCTTGCCCGACGTCAGCGGCCGGTCGGCCGTGCGCTTCACGTGGCGATCGAAATCGCGGTCGGCATAATCGTTGATCGCGCAGCCGGCCGAGCGCATCAGCAGCGTGCCGAGCGTGAAGATCACGAGCAGCGGCCAGCGCGGCTGGCCGTCCGATGCGATCCACAGCGCGTTGAGCGTCGGCCACAGCAGCAGCAGGCTGCCGATCGGCTTGTCCATCCGGACGAGCCGCAGATACAGGGGAAAGCGGGCAAGCATGGCGAAGCACCAGGAAGAGAATCCCGGCATTTTAGAGCCGAGCGGCGCCGCGCGTCATGTCGGCGCGACCCGCAGCCCACGGTCGCGGCGGGCGGGCCGGCCGCCGCGGCCCGCTGCGCACGGCCGCGCGGCGACGGACATCGATCCAGGGACAGATTCGGAGCCGGCCCGCCCGGGCCCGGCCCGACGCGCCAGCGGCTTCGGGCTCACGCGAGCAGCGACCGCAGCATCCATGCGGTCTTTTCGTGCGTCTGCAGGCGCTGCGTGAGCAGGTCGGCGGTCGGCTCGTCGCTCGCCGCATCGGCGATCGGGAAGATTTCGCGCGCGGTGCGCACGACCGTCTCGTGCCCTTCGACGAGCTGGCGGATCATCTCCTCGGCGGCCGGCACGCCCTTCGCTTCCGGGACCGACGACAGTTTCGCGAAATCGCCGAACGTGCCGGGCGCGACGACGCCCAGCGTGCGAATGCGCTCGGCGACGGAGTCGACCGCGAGCCATAGTTCGTTGTACTGCTCCTCGAACATCAGGTGCAGCGTGTTGAACATCGGTCCGGTCACGTTCCAGTGGAAATTGTGGGTCTTCAGGTACAGCGAAAACGTATCGGCGAGCAGGCGCGACAGGCCCTCCGCGATGTTCTTGCGATCCTTGTCGCTGATGCCGATGTTGATCTGCGTGGCGTTGCCTTTCTTGGCCATCTTCGGGACTCCTCATTCGAAATGTCGAACCGGCGAAAATGCATCGGGCAATCCGCATGCCGCATCGCGCGGCATCCGTTCGCGACTCGCCAGTCTAGCGTCGCGAATCCGTTGCCGCCATCAACCGCCGGCGGCCGACACGACCGGCGCGAGCGCGTGCAGCGCCTGCGAGGCCAGCTCCGCCGCTCCGCCGACGACGATCGCGAAGCCGACGACGTAGCGCGCCAGCTCCATCGGCGATCGCAGAATGGGCAACGCGGCCGCGCGCATGTCGAGCATCATTTGCGTCATGGTCGTCACTCCTTTGACAAGACATCGTTCAGGGAAGAAACGGCCGGTCGCCGGACCGGCCGTTTCACGTTACTGCATCACCGCATCACCGCATCGGGATGCGGCCGGGTTCATGCGAGGTCGAAGCGGTCGAGGTTCATCACCTTGTTCCAGGCCGCGACGAAATCGCGCACGAACTTCTCCTTCGCGTCCGCGCTGCCGTACACCTCGGCCAGCGCACGCAGTTGCGCATGCGAACCGAAGATCAGGTCGACGCGCGTGCCCGTCCACTTGAGCTCGCCCGTCGCGCGATCGCGCCCTTCGAACACGTCGTTCGCGGCCGACACCGGCTTCCATTCCGTGCCCATGTCGAGCAGGTTCACGAAGAAGTCGTTCGTCAGCGTTTCCGGACGATCGGTGAACACGCCATGCTTCGCATCGCCGGCATTCGCACCGAGCACGCGCAGGCCACCGACGAGCACCGTCATCTCCGGTGCGCTCAGCGTCAGCAACTGGGCCTTGTCGACCAGCAGCGCCTCGGCCGGCGTCTTGTACGCGTGCTTCAGGAAGTTGCGGAAACCGTCGGCGAGCGGCTCGAGCACGGCCATCGCGTCGACGTCGGTTTCTTCCTGCGACGCATCCATCCGGCCCGGCGCGAACGGCACGGCGACCGCGATACCCGCATTCTTCGCGGCCTGCTCGACGCCGGCCGCACCGGCCAGCACGATCAGGTCGGCCAGCGACACCTTCTTGCCGTCCGTCTGCGCATCGTTGAACGCCTTCTGCACGCCTTCGAGCGTTTCGAGCACCGCCGCGAGTTCGGCCGGGCGGTTCACTTCCCAGTCCTTCTGCGGCGCGAGGCGAATGCGCGCACCGTTCGCGCCGCCGCGCTTGTCCGAGCCGCGGAACGTCGACGCGGACGCCCAGGCGGTCGACACGAGCTGCGACACCGACAGGCCCGTCGCCAGCACCTTCGCCTTCAGCGCGGCGACGTCGGCGGCGTCGATCAGCGGGTGATCGACGGCCGGGATCGGGTCCTGCCACAGCAGGTGTTCCGCCGGGACTTCCGGGCCGAGATAACGGGCGCGCGGCCCCATGTCGCGGTGCGTGAGCTTGAACCACGCGCGTGCGAACGCGTCGGCGAATTCGTCCGGGTTCTCGTAGAAACGGCGCGAGATCTTTTCGTAGGCCGGGTCGAAACGCAGCGACAGGTCGGTCGTCAGCATCGTCGGACGATGCTTCTTCGATGCGTCGTACGCGTCCGGAATGATCTCGTCCGCATCCTTCGCGACCCACTGGTGCGCGCCGGCCGGGCTCTTCGTGAGCTCCCACTCGTAGCTGAACAGGTGCTTGAAGAAGTCGTTGCTCCACTTCGTCGGCGTCGACGTCCACGTGACTTCGAGACCGCTCGTGATCGTGTCCTTGCCCTTGCCCGTGCCGAACGTGCTCTTCCAGCCGAGGCCCTGCTGCTCGAGGCCCGCGGCTTCCGGCTCGGGACCGACGTTCGAGGCCGGGCCGGCGCCGTGCGTCTTGCCGAACGTGTGGCCGCCCGCGATCAGCGCGACCGTTTCCTCGTCGTTCATCGCCATCCGCGCGAACGTCTCGCGGATGTCGTGCGCGGCGGCGACCGGGTCGGGGTTGCCGTCCGGGCCTTCCGGGTTCACGTAGATCAGGCCCATCTGCACCGCGGCGAGCGGGCTTTCGAGCTCGCGCTTGCCCGTGTAGCGGCTGTTCGGGCCGCCGCTCAGTTCCAGCCAGATCTTTTCCGAGCCCCAGTAGACGTCGTCCGGTTCCCACGTATCGACGCGGCCGCCGGCATAGCCGAACGTCTTGAAGCCCATCGATTCGAGCGCGACGTTGCCGGTCAGGATCAGCAGGTCGGCCCACGAGATGTTGCGGCCGTACTTCTGCTTGATCGGCCAGAGCAGGCGGCGCGCCTTGTCGAGGCTCACGTTGTCCGGCCAGCTGTTGAGCGGCGCGAAGCGCTGCTGCCCGCCGCCCGCGCCGCCGCGGCCGTCGGCCGTGCGGTACGTGCCGGCGCTATGCCATGCCATGCGCACGAACAGGCCGCCGTAGTGGCCGAAGTCGGCCGGCCACCAGTCCTGCGACGTCGTCATTAGCGCGTGCAGGTCCTGCTTCACCGCGGCGAGATCCAGCTTCTTGAACGCCTCGGCGTAGTCGAAATCCGCGTCCATCGGATCGGACAGCGCCGAGTGCCGATGCAGGACGTTCAGGTTCAGCTGATTCGGCCACCAGTCCTTGTTCGTCGTGCCGCTGCCTGCGGTGTGGTTGAACGGGCACTTCGTTTCGTTCGACATGCTTTTTTCTCCTTCACTGGCTCGTAGGCCCCCACGTGCCGGGCGCGGTTCGTGGAGCGTTGCGGGGGGATAAGAAACGGAACAGGCGGGTCCTCCTGTCGTACTACGGGATGTCGTGCGCGGCCCTGGACGCGCGTTCCCGTTGCCGTGCGCCGCAGGCGGGGCACTCGGGGAAGCGGCTGCCGGCAGTCGTCGTGCCGACGACGCGGGCGGTTTTTCGACTATCGGACATGCGATGCTCCCTCATGGCTCGACGGCAGGTGAATCGGGGGAACACAGGACCGGCGTGCGGCGGCACTCATCCGCCATACACACGGTCCGCCAGGTACGCGAACGCAATCGGGCGCAGGCCGCGAACCGCCGCCCTGGCGCGATGTACGACCGTGTCGCGCGACGGGATGTTCCGCTGCGCGTGCTTCAATACCGACCGCATCATGACATCCTCCTTTGACGCTTGCATCCAACGTGCATCTCGCACATCGGCTCGACATCGATCCATGTAGAGGATTCTATCTATATCTATTAATTATTTGAATTTGATAAATTTCATCTATGCAATAGGGAAAAATAAACGGGGTCGCACGACCCCGTTCATCACGCTGCCACACGCCTCGTCGGCGCGTCAGTTCATCGTGGCCGGCATGTCGAGCTTCGCGACGCCCGGCAGCTCGCATGCGGCAATCGCGTCGCTGATCGCGTCGATCGCCGGCATCCGCGTGAAGCTCTTGCGCCACACGAGCACCACGCGGCGGTCGGGCACCGGTTCGTTGAACGGCACGTACGACAGCAGCTCGGCATCGGGGCCGTTCGCGCGCGGGCCGATCTCGGCGACCGACATCCGCGGCAGCACGGTGATGCCGACGCCGCTCGCGACCATGTGGCGAATGGTTTCGAGCGACGAGCCCTCGAACGTCTTCTGGATGCCGTCGGCCGTCTGCGAGAAGCGCATCAGTTCCGGACACACGCCGAGCACGTGATCGCGGAAGCAGTGGCCGTTGCCGAGCAGCAGCATGGTTTCCTGCTTCAGATCCTCGGCGTCGATTTCGTCGCGCTTCTCCCACGGATGGCCGGCCGGCAGCGCGACGACGAACGGCTCGTCGTACAGCGGTCGCACCATCAGGCCGGTTTCGGGGAACGGCAGCGCCATGATCGCGGCGTCGATCTCGCCCTGCTTCAGCAGTTCGAGCAGCTTCAGCGTGTAGTTCTCCTGCAGCATCAGCGGCATCTGCGGGACACGCTGGATCATCTGCTTGACGAGCGTCGGCAGCAGGTACGGCCCGATCGTGTAGATCACGCCGAGGCGGAACGGGCCGACGAGCGGGTCCTTGCCCTGCTTCGCGATCTCCTTGATCGCGAAGGTCTGCTCGAGCACGCGCTGCGCCTGGGTGACGATCTGGTCGCCGATCGGCGTCACGCTCACTTCGCTCGCGCCGCGCTCGAAAATCTGCACGTTGAGCTCGTCTTCGAGCTTCTTGATCGCCACCGACAGGGTCGGCTGGCTCACGAAGCACGCTTCGGCCGCGCGACCGAAATGCCGCTCGCGCGCGACCGCGACGATGTACTTCAATTCAGTCAGGGTCATTGTGGGTCAATCAGAGATATACAGGCGATAGGTTTAATTTATACACCCTCTGACCCAGGTTCGCCAAGTTTCTCTGCATCGCGATGCGTCGAGTGGCGGCCTCCGATCCGGCCCCAAGCCGGTCGATCAGGCCTTCAGGTACTGCTCGCGCGCGCCGAGCCAGCGCGCGAGATGCTGCGTGACGACCTCCGGATACGCGGCGATCAGCCGCGCCGCGGCCTCGCGGGCAGGATCGATCAGCCAGCCGTCGGTCTCGAGGTTCGCAAAACGCAGCATCGCCGCGCCCGACTGGCGCGCGCCGAGGAATTCGCCGGGCCCGCGGATTTCGAGGTCGCGCCGCGCGATCTCGAAACCGTCGGTCGTTTCGCGCATCGTCTTCAGCCGCTCGCGGCCGGCGATCGACAGCGGCCCGGTGTACAGCAGCACGCACACCGACGCCGCGGTGCCGCGCCCGACGCGGCCGCGCAACTGGTGCAGCTGCGCGAGGCCGAACCGCTCCGCGTGCTCGATCACCATCAGCGACGCGTTCGGCACGTCGACGCCGACTTCGATCACGGTCGTCGCGACCAGCAACTGCACTTCGTTGCGCGTGAACGCTTCCATCACGGCCGCCTTGTCGGCCGGCGACAGGCGGCCGTGCACGAGGCCGACCTTCAACTCGGGAAGCGCCGCGGCCAGCGTCTCGTAGGTTTCGACGGCCGTCTGCAACTGCAGCGTCTCGCTCTCCTCGATCAGCGGGCACACCCAATACACCTGGCGCCCGGTCAGCGCGGCCTCGCGCACGCGGGCGATCACTTCGTCGCGCCGCGCGTCGCCGACGAGGCGCGTCAGCACGGGCGTGCGGCCGGGCGGCAACTCGTCGATCGTCGATACCTCGAGGTCCGCGTAGTACGTCATCGCGAGCGTGCGCGGAATCGGCGTGGCCGACATCATCAGCTGGTGCGGCTGAAAGTCGCGCGCGCCGTTGGCGGCATTCGCGGCCTTCGCGCGCAACGCGAGACGCTGCTCGACGCCGAAACGGTGCTGCTCGTCGACGATCACGAGGCCGAGCCGCGCGAATTCGACCGTGTCCTGGATGATCGCGTGCGTGCCGATCACGAGCTGCGCGGTGCCGAGCGCGGCGGCCTCGATCGCCGCGCGTTTCTCCTTCGCCTTCAGGCTGCCCGCGAGCCATGCGACCGTGACGCCGAGCGGCTCGAGCCATGCGCGCAGCTTGCGCGCGTGCTGTTCCGCGAGGATTTCGGTCGGCGCCATCAGCGCGGCCTGGTAGCCGGCGTCGATCGCCTGCGTGGCGGCCAGCGCCGCGACGACCGTCTTGCCGCTGCCGACGTCGCCCTGCAGCAGGCGCTGCATCGGATGCGCGAGCGTGAGGTCGTGCGCGATCTCGTCGACGACGCGCGCCTGCGCGCCGGTCAACGTGAACGGCAGCGCCGCGTAAAGGCGCGTGGTCAACGCGTCGGTATCGGTCGCGGCGCGGCGCGGCATCGCGGGCGCGGCGCGGGTGCGGCGCTCCTCGTGCGCCCGCTTGAGCGACAGTTGCTGCGCGAGCAGCTCCTCGAACTTGATGCGCGTCCATGCCGGATGCGAGCCGTCCATCAGCGCGGCTTCGTCGGAATCGACGCCCGGGTGGTGCAGGATCCGCACGGCCTGCGCGAGCGTCGGCACGCCGAGCGGCTTCAGGTAGTCGCGCTCGATCTCGGGCGGCAGCAGCTCGGGCAGCGGCGTGCGCTCGACCGCGTTCTCGATCGCCTTGCGCAGATACGCCTGCGACACGCCGGCCGTGCTCGGGTAGACGGGCGTGAGCACCTGCGGCAGCGGCGCATCGGCTTCGACGACGCGCACGGCCGGATGCACCATCTCCATCCCGAAGAAGCCGCCGCGCACGTCGCCGCGCACGCGCAGCCGCTGGCCGACGGCCATCTGCTTGACCTGCGAGCCGTAGAAATTCAGGAAGCGCAGCACGAGCTGCTCGCCGTCGTCGTCCTGGATCTTCACGACGAGTTGGCGGCGCGGCCGGTACGCGACCTCGTTGTCGAACACGACGCCTTCGGTCTGCGCGATGCCGCCCGGCAGCAGTTCGCCGATCGGCGTGAGCGTGGTTTCGTCCTCGTAGCGCATCGGCAGATGCAGCACGAGATCGATCGAGCGCGTGAGGCCGAGCTTCGCGAGCTTGTCGGCGGTTTTCACGGGTTTGTCCGCGGCCGGCTTCTTCTTGCGGTTCGTGCCGGATGCGCCGGGTGCGCCCGCTTCCGCCGCTTCGTCGCCGTCCGCGCCGGGTTCGACGCCGGGCGCGGCCGCGGCCGGCTGCGCGAGCCGCCCGTCGGCGCCGCGCTTCGGGCCCGCGCGACGCGATGCCGCGCCACGCGGCGCGGCGCGCTCGCCCGCGGCTTGCGCGGGCGGCACGGCATCGTCCGCGTCGAACGGATCGGCGGAATCGGCAACGGCGGCGGAGGAGCGGCGGGGTGATACGGGCATCGGATCGTCTGGGTGCTTCGCAAGGCAAGTACAATAGCGGCTTTCACGTCGTCCGAACGAACGGCGCCGGCCAGGCCGCGCATCCCGCCATCATAGCGGCTCGCGCGCGCCGTTTACGCGTTTCCGCCCTGTCGGCGGCGCCCGCCGGCCGTTTCGAACCAGCCCGCATGTTCACGCTTTCCGATTTCGATTTCAATCTGCCGCCCGAGCTGATTGCACAGACCGCGCTGCCCGATCGCACCGCGAGCCGCCTGCTCGAGGTCGACGGCACCGCCGAGCCCGCGCGCCTCGTCGACCGTCGTTTCACCGAGCTGCCGTCGTGCATCGCGGCAGGCGACCTGCTCGTGTTCAACGATACCAAGGTGCTGAAGGCGCGGTTCTTCGGCCAGAAGGCCAGCGGCGGCAAGATCGAGGTGCTGATCGAGCGCGTGACCGGCACGCACACGGCGCTCGCGCAGATCCGCGCGAGCAAGTCGCCGGGCGCCGGCACGACGCTGCGCCTCGCCGATGCGTTCGACGTGACGGTCGGCGAGCGCGTCGAGCCGTTCTTCACGCTGCACTTCCCCGCGCCGTGCCTCGAGCTGATCGAGCAGTACGGCCGCCTGCCGCTGCCGCCCTACATCGAGCACGATCCCGACGCGACCGACGAAACGCGCTACCAGACCGTCTACGCGAGCAACCCGGGCGCGGTCGCCGCGCCGACGGCCGGGCTCCATTTCGACCAGCCGCTGCTGGAGAAGCTCGACGCGATGGGCGTCGAGCGCGCGACGCTGACGCTGCACGTCGGCGCCGGCACGTTCCAGCCGGTGCGCGTCGAGAACATCGCCGAGCACAAGATGCACAGCGAGTGGTACGACCTGCCGCAGTCGCTCGTCGAAAGGATCGCCGCGACCCGCGCCCGCGGCGGCAACGTGATCGCGGTGGGCACGACGTCGATGCGCGCGCTCGAAGCCGCCGCGCGCTCGGCCGACGAAGCGGGCCGCCCGCTCGCGGCGACGCAGGCCGAAACCGACATCTTCATCACGCCCGGCTACCGTTTCCGCGTGGTCGACCGGCTCGTCACGAACTTCCACCTGCCGAAATCGACGCTGCTGATGCTGGTATCCGCGTTCGCGGGCGTCGAGACGATCCGCGCCGCGTACCGGCACGCGATCGCCGAACGCTACCGCTTCTTCAGCTACGGCGACGCGATGCTGCTCACGCGACGCGACACGCCGGAGGCGCCGCGCGCGTAAGTACAGCGGGCGCGACGGCCCGCGCGCCACGCACCGCGCGGCCGCCGTTGCATCGCGACGCCCGTATTCCCGCTGCGCGCGCTACGCTTTTGCGCGCCCCCGCTTTTCCCCGCCGCCGGCTGCCCGGCGGCGTTACCAACATGCGCCGGACTGTTTTCCGGTGGCAAGGAGAATGACGCGATGACCGAAGGTTCATCCCACGATACGCCCGCTGATACGCACGCCCCCGTGCAGGACCGCCCCGCGAACGGGCTCGAATTCGAACTGCTGACGACCGACGGCCACGCGCGCCGCGGCCGCGTGAAGCTCAACCACGGCACGGTCGAGACGCCGATCTTCATGCCGGTCGGCACGTACGGCACCGTGAAGGCGATCCAGCCGCGCGAACTGCACGAAATCAAGGCCCAGATCATCCTCGGCAACACGTTCCACCTGTGGCTGCGCCCGGGCCTCGACACGATCGACGCGCACGGCGGCCTGCACGGCTTCATGGGCTGGAACAAGCCGATCCTGACCGACTCGGGCGGCTTCCAGGTGTTCTCGCTCGGCGACCTGCGCAAGATCACCGAGGACGGCGTCACGTTCGCGTCGCCGATCAACGGCGACAAGCTGTTCCTGTCGCCGGAAGTGTCGATGCAGATCCAGAAGGTGCTGAACTCGGACATCGTGATGCAGTTCGACGAATGCACGCCGTACGCGACCAACGGCGTGCCGACCACGCACAAGGAAGCGGCCGACTCGATGCGCATGTCGCTGCGCTGGGCGAAGCGCTCGCTCGACGAATTCGACCGGCTCGGCAATCCGAACGCGCTGTTCGGGATCGTGCAGGGCGGGATGTTCGAGGACTTGCGCGACGAATCGCTCGCGGGCCTGTCCGAACTCGGCTTCCACGGCCTCGCGATCGGGGGGCTGTCGGTCGGCGAGCCGAAGGAGGACATGATGCGCGTGCTGCGCCACGTCGGCCCGAAGCTGCCGGCGAACAAGCCGCACTACCTGATGGGCGTCGGCACGCCGGAGGATCTGGTCGAAGGCGTCGCGAACGGCGTCGACATGTTCGACTGCGTGATGCCGACCCGCAACGCGCGCAACGGCTGGCTCTTCACGCGCTTCGGCGACGTGAAGATCCGCAACGCGACGCACAAGAACTCGCTGAAGCCGCTCGATGCGAGCTGCACGTGCTACACGTGCCAGAATTTCTCGCGCGGCTACCTGCATCACCTGCACCGGGTCGGCGAAATCCTCGGCGCGCAGCTCAACACGATCCACAACCTGCACTACTACCTGCAACTGATGAGCGAGATCCGCGACGCGATCGAAACGCATACGTTCGACGCGTTCCGGCAGCGCTTCGCGGAGGATCGCGCGAGAGGGGTCGACTGACCGGCCGGCGGGCGGCCCCTGTAGGACACGACCTGAAAGAAAACCATATCCAATAGGACACGCACTAAAAAACCCCGGCCCGCCCGCCGAACCGAGCCATCAAACATTACAATTGCCTTTCCAGGCAAGCCGCAACGGTATCGGTTCGCGCTTTAACAGCTTGATCCGAAAGCGCATTTGCCGCGCCGTTTGCGCATGGGGCCGGTGGTAGAATAACCGGCTTATTTTTCGATCTTCCCCTACGGAGAGACCAACGTGCCGTTCATTTCCAATGCCTTCGCGCAAGGTGCCGGTGGCGCCGAATCGAGCCTGATGAGCTTCCTGCCGCTCATCCTGATGTTCGCGGTGCTGTACTTCATCATGATCCGTCCGCAGATGAAGCGCCAGAAGGAACACCGCAACATGCTCGCGGCCATGGCGAAGGGCGACGAAGTCGTCACGAGCGGCGGCCTCGTCGGCAAGGTGACGAAGGTCACCGAAGGCTACATCGGCGTCGAAATCGCCGAAGGCACCGAAATCACCGTGCAGAAGGCTGCCGTCACGACCATTCTGCCGAAGGGCACGATCAAGTCGCTGTAAGGCTTATACCGAGCGTCCGGCTCCCCGCGCCGTGCCCGCCTGAGAGAGCGGGCCGCCGCGGCGCCGGACGCGACGCTTTCACGCCAACCACCCGTTCGGCCCCCTCATGAATCGTTATCCACTCTGGAAATATGTCGTGATGGTCGTGGCGCTCGCCATCGGCCTTCTGTACACATTGCCCAACTTCTTCGGCGAAGCGCCGGCGGTGCAGGTGTCGAGCGGCAAGGCCACGGTCAAGCTCGACTCGGCCACGCTGACCCAGGTCGAATCGGCGCTCGCGTCCGCGCAGATCACGCCGGACGACGTCACCTTCGAGAACACGGCGACCAACGCGAACATCCGCGTGCGCCTGAAGGACACCGATACGCAGCTGCGCGTCAAGGACCTGCTGCAGAAGTCGCTGAACGCCGACCCGAACGATCCGCAGTACGTCGTCGCACTGAACCTGCAAAGCGCGTCGCCGCGCTGGCTGACCGCCCTGCACGCGCTGCCGATGTATCTCGGCCTCGACCTGCGCGGCGGTGTGCACTTCCTGCTCCAGGTCGACATGACGGGCGCGCTCACGAAGAAGCTCGACTCCGACGCGTCCGACGCGCGCACGCTGCTGCGCGACAAGAACATCCGCGACGGCGGCGTGAGCCGCGTCGAGCAGTCCGTGGTCGTCAACTTCAGCGATGCGCAGACGGCGGAAGACGCCCGCAAGGTGCTCGCCGCGTCGATCACCGAGCTGCAATGGGCGACGCAGCCCGGCGGCGGCGGCACGCAGGTGGTCGGCACCTTCACGCCGGCCGTGCAGAAGTCCGTGGAAGACGCCGCGCTCAAGCAGAACCTGACCACCCTCCACAACCGCGTGAACGAACTCGGCGTGTCCGAGCCGATCCTGCAGCAGCAAGGCAGCGACCGCATCGTCGTCGAACTGCCGGGCGTGCAGGACACCGCGAAGGCGAAGGACATCATCGGCCGCACCGCGACGCTCGAGGCGCGCCTCGCCGACCCGATCAACACGCACCCGAACCCGAACGACCCCGTGCCGCCGGGCGAGGAACTGTTCACGCAGGGCAACCAGGCGCCCGTGCTGCTGAAGAAGGACGTGATCTTCACCGGCGATCGCATCATCGACGCGTCGGCCGGCTTCGACGATCACCAGCGTCCGTCGGTCAACATCCGCCTCGATTCGGCGGGCGGCCGCGCGGTGCGCGCGGTGTCGCGCGAGAACATCGGCAAGCCGATGGCGATGGTGCTGTTCGAGAAGGGCAAGGGCGAAGTGCTGACGGTCGCGACGATCCAGTCCGAACTCGGCGACCGCTTCCAGATCACGGGCCAGCCGACGCCGCAGGCCGCGGCCGACCTCGCGCTGCTGCTGCGCGCCGGTTCGCTCGCCGCGCCGATGGACATCATCGAGGAACGCACGATCGGCCCGAGCCTCGGCGCCGACAACATCAAGATGGGCATCCACTCGGTGATCTGGGGCTTCTGCGCGATCGCCGTGTTCATGGTCGCGTACTACATGCTGTTCGGCGTGGTGTCGGTGATCGGCCTGTCGGTGAACCTGTTGCTGCTCGTCGCCGTGCTGTCGCTGATGCAGGCGACGCTGACGCTGCCGGGCATCGCGGCCATCGCGCTCGCGCTCGGCATGGCGATCGACTCGAACGTGCTGATCAACGAGCGCGTGCGCGAGGAACTGCGCGCCGGCCAGCCGCCGCAGCTCGCGATCCAGGCCGGCTACGCGCACGCGTGGGCGACGATTCTCGACTCGAACGTCACGACGCTGATCGCCGGCCTCGCGCTGCTCGCGTTCGGCTCGGGCCCGGTTCGCGCGTTCGCGATCGTGCACTGCCTCGGCATCCTGACGTCGATGTTCTCCGCGGTGTTCTTCTCGCGCGGGATCGTCAACCTCTGGTACGGCGGCCGCAAGAAGCTGAAGTCGCTCGCGATCGGCCAGGTGTGGAAGCCGGAAGGCGCCGCTGCCGGTGCCGCCGGCGCGTCGTTCGACGCGGCCGACGAATCGACCGACACCGCCCGTGCCGCGAAGCTCGCCGCCCCCGCGAAGAGCAACGCGCCGCGCGCCGGCAAGCCGCAGTTGCGCAACCGCGCGCAGCAAGGCGTGTCGCCGAAGAAACCGGGCTCGACCCAATAAGGCCCCGGAGACGAAGCCATGGAATTTTTCCGCATCCGTAAAGACATTCCGTTCATGCGGCACGCGCTGGTGTTCAACGTGATCTCGCTGGTCACGTTCCTCGCCGCCGTGTTCTTCCTGTTCCACCGCGGGCTGCACCTGTCCGTCGAATTCACCGGCGGCACGGTGATCGAGGTCCAGTACCAGCAGGCCGCGCAGCTCGAACCCGTGCGCGCGACGCTCGGCAAGCTCGGCTATGCCGATGCGCAGGTGCAGAACTTCGGCACGTCGCGCAACGTGCTGATCCGCCTGCAACTGAAGGAAGGCCTCACGTCCGCGCAGCAGAGCGACCAGGTGATGGGCGCGCTGAAGGCGCAGAGCCCGGACGTGACGCTGCAGCGCGTCGAGTTCGTCGGCCCGCAAGTCGGCCGCGAGCTCGCGACCGACGGTCTGCTCGCGCTCGCGTGCGTCGTGATCGGCATCGTGATCTACCTGTCGTTCCGCTTCGAATGGAAGTACGCGGTGGCCGGCATCATCGCCAACCTGCACGACGTCGTGATCATTCTCGGCTTCTTCGCGTTCTTCCAGTGGGAGTTCTCGCTGGCGGTGCTCGCGGCGATCCTCGCGGTGCTCGGCTACTCGGTCAACGAGTCGGTCGTCATCTTCGACCGGATCCGCGAAACGTTCCGCCGCGAACGCAAGATGAGCGTGCAGGAAGTGATCAACCACGCGATCACGACCACGATGTCGCGCACGATCATCACGCACACGTCGACGGAAATGATGGTGCTGTCGATGTTCTTCTTCGGCGGCCCGACGCTGCACTACTTCGCGCTCGCGCTGACGGTCGGCATCATGTTCGGCATCTACTCGTCGGTGTTCGTCGCGGGCTCGCTCGCGATGTGGCTCGGCATCAAGCGCGAAGACCTGATCAAGGAAAAGAAGGCCGCGCACGATCCGGACGATCCGAACGCCGGCGCGCAGGTTTGAGCGCCACGCCGTTTCGGCTTCGAAAAACCGGCCCGTTTGGGCCGGTTTTTTTATGTGCGGGGCCACCGCGGTACGGCACGCGGTCGGCGCGGTCGCGAGGGTCGGCTACAATCGTCACCGCCCTGCCCCGTCGCGTGCCGGTTGCCTTCGCGCACCCGGCACGCGCCTCGCCACCCGTCCGAACGTGCGGTCCCGATGATGCCTCCCATGCGTGTCGTTCGTCGCCTCGCCGTCTGCGCAGCCGTCGCGACCGCGTGCCCGTATGCGCCGCTCGCCGGTGCGCAACCGGCATCCGCGCCGCCCGCCGCTTCACCCTCCGCCGCTTCACCCTCCGCCGCTTCGCTGCCTGCCGCTTCACCCGCCGCCGCTCCGGCGCCCGCCGCCCAACCGCCGTCGCCCTGCCCGCCCGACTGGGAGCCGCAGCTCTGCGAACTGAAAGCGGCGGTCGAAGTGCTGAAGAAACAGCACCTGACCGACGTCGATATCGGCGCGCTGCTCGACGCCGCGACCCACGAAGGCATCAAGACGCTGCCGTACGCACGCTTCTTCAACGCGAAGGAAGAGCAGGAACGGCGCGACGACGAACGGCGCGCGCGCGACGGCACGCCGGGCATCGGCATCGTGTTCGAGACGCGGCCCGACGGGCTGCACATCATCGACGTGATTCCCGATGCGCCGGCCGAAAAAGCCGGCGTGCGGCCCGACGATCTCGTCGTCGCGATGAACGACCGAAGCGTCGTCGGCATCGACGGCAGCGAGTTGATGAAGCTCGCGAAGGGCGACGCGGGCGTGCCGCTGAAGCTCACCGTGCAGCGCGGCCCGAAGCATGCGGTGCTGAGCTTCGCGCCCGTGCGCACGATCGTCAAACCGCATCCGGCGACCGCGAAGCGGCTCGACGGCGACATCCTGTACACGCGGCTGTCGAGCTTTCCGGAGCCGGCGGTCGGCGACTATATCGACGCGGTGCAGGCCGCTCGCCGCACGGGACCGCCGCCGAAGGGCGTGATCCTCGACCTGCGCATCAACGGCGGCGGCGCGCTCAATGCGGCGATCGGCATCACCGCGCTGTTCGCGGGACGCGACCGCACCGCGATGGTGACGGTCGAGCGCGGCGACACGCACCGCCGCCGCTACACGACCAACTGGCCCGACTACGAACTGCCCGTCATGCACGGCCAGGACCCGCTCGCGCCGCTGCAGGCCGACGACTGGTGGCGCACGGTGCCGCTCGTGGTGCTGGTCGACGGGCAGAGCGCGTCGGCGGCCGAAGCGACCGCGGCCGCGCTGAAGGATCTCGGCCGCGCGAAACTGCTCGGCATGCCGACCTACGGGAAAGGGCTCGCGCAGACGGGCGTCGACCTGATCGACGGCACGCGTCTCAATTTCACGTTCGCGCGCAACCTGCGGCCGAACGGCTGCCCGATGGACGGCTATGGCGTCGTGCCGGACTGGCTCGTGCCGCCGCGCGTCGATTCGGACGTCGACGGCGTGCTGCTGTGGTACCGGGAAGTCGATCTTCCGCGCGCACCGTACGCGGACCGCCAGGCGCCCGATCCGTTCGCGAAGGTGCGCAAGGATCGGCAGAAGCTGCGCGAGCGGCGCGCATTCGCGAAGATCGATACGGCGAGGAGCGCGGCGCTGCCGCAGCGCGCGTTCGGCACGGCCGCCGACTGGCAGCTCCGACAGGCGCTCGCCGCGCTCGCGGGGCGCCCGGTCCGGAGCGTCGACGCGCCGCCGCAACTGATGCCGGCGCAACCGGTGTGCGAGCGCGGCGGCAACTGACGCGCCGCCCGCCCCCTTTCAGCGAAACCCGAACCGCCGCCGCAGCACGACCAGCGCCGCGAGGCTCAGCACGGCCGCGAACATCAGGTAGAAGCTCGGCGCGGTCTTCATCCCGGTCTCGCGGATCAGCCACGCGATGATGAACGGCCCGAAGCCGCCGAAGATCGTCACCGCGACGTTATACGCGAGCGACATCCCGGTCGTGCGCGTCTGCACCGGAAACACCTCGGACAACAGCCCCGGCAGCGCCGCGAAGTAGCCGGTCATCAGGAACGCGAGCAGCACCTGCAGCGCGATCAGCGTGCCGAAGCCCGGATGCGCGACGAGATACGCGAACGCCGGATAGATCAGCACGAGAATGCCGAGCGCCGGCGCGATCATCACGCGCACGCGGCCGTAGCGATCCGACCAGTGGCCGACGAGCGGCGCGAACGCCATCTGGATCACGCCGACGACGAGAATCGCCGCGAATGCGGCCGACGGCGCGAGGCCGAGCTGCTTCACGCCGTAGGTCGGCATGAACAGCACGAGATAGGTCGCGACGGTGCCGAGCACAACCACGCCCATTGCCGCGACGAGGCGCGCCTTGTGCGACGCGAACGTATCGCGCAGCGGGTTCGCGGTGCCTTCGGCCGCGAGGAATTCGGGCGTCTCGTCGACCTTGGTGCGGATGTAGTACGCGACCGGCCCGAGCAGCAGCCCGAAGAAGAACGGCACGCGCCAGCCCCACGACGCCATCTGCGCGGCCGACAGCTGCGCGTTCAGCACGGTGCCGAAGCCCGCGGCGAGCAGCGTCGTGAGTCCCTGGCTCGCGACCTGCCAGCTCGCGAAGAAGCCGCGCCGGCCCGGCACGTGCTCGGCGAGGAACGCGGTCGCGCTGCCGAACTCGCCGCCTGCCGAAAAGCCCTGCATCAGCCGCGCGGCGACGAGGATCACCGGCGCGGCGACGCCGATCGTCTCGTAGGTCGGCAACACCGCGATGATCAGCGTGCCGGCCATCATCAGCAGGATCGACAGCGTGAGCGCGGCCTTGCGGCCCGCGCGGTCGGCATACGCGCCCAGCACGATCGCGCCGAGCGGCCGCATGAAGAACGACACGCCGAACGTGCCGAGCGTGAGCAGCAACGACACGGTGTCGTTGCCGGCGGGGAAGAACAGCTTCGAGATCGTCACCGCGAAAAAACCGTAGACGACGAGATCGAACCACTCGAGCGCGTTGCCGATCGACGCGGCGATCACCGCGCGCCAGACGCGCGGCGACGAGGCAATGGAACGGGACTGCGTGACGGCATGCATCGGCGATCTCCTTGTCGTTGTACGTTCTGTTCGAGGCGGCCGCCGTCGCGCCGTCGGCCTGCCGGCGCCGCATGACCGCATGGCCGCATGGCCGCATGGCCGCATGCTGCGCTCGGGCGATTATAGGCGCGCAAAAAAAACCGCCGTGCCCCGGTCACGGGAGCGCGGCGGTTTGCCCGCAGGGGCCGGCACGATGGCCGGCCCGGCCGGAGCGTCTTACTGCTGCTTGACCGCTTCGGCCGTGATCAGCAGCTTCGTCTTCATCTTGAAGCCGTACTGCTTGCCGTAGTCGAGACCGAAATCGTCGCGGCTGAATTCGCCGACCGCGTCGACGCCGCACACTTCACGCTTGAGCATCGGGTGCGGCATGCACTTGAACGAATCGATCTTCAGCGTGAGCGGCTTCGTGACGCCGTGCAGCGTCAGATTGCCGACCACCGACACCGGCTTGTCGCCGTCGAACTTGATCGTGCCCTTGTAGTTCGCCTGCGGGAACTTCGCCGCATCGAAGAACTCGGCCGTCTGCAGGTGCTCGTCGAGCTTCGCGCTGCCCGTGTGGATCGACGCGATGTCGGTCGTCACGTCGACCGTGCCGGTCTTCGCCGCGCGATCGAGCGTCACGGTGCCGCTCGACTTGTCGAACTTGCCGCGCCAGACCGACAGGCCGCCGAAGTGGTCGGCCTCGAAGCTCGGGTACGTATGGCTCGGGTCGAACTGGTAGGTCGCGCTTTCGGCGAAGGCCGAGAACGACAGCGAAGCAGCCAGCGCGCCGGCGGCGATGATCAGATGCTTTTTCAAACTTTTTCTCCTGGAAACGGCGCCGCGCCCTCGCGCGGCATACAGTTGAGGCGGCAACCTGCCGCTTACTTCGTGGCGACGAGATGGAACTTGATCTGCACTTCGTCCGCGACGATCGACGTGTCCTTCCACTCGCCGGTGCCGACGTTGAAGGCCGAGCGCTTGATCGGCAGCACGCCGTCGAACGTCTGCGTCGCGCCGTTTTGCGCGACCGTGACGGGCACCGTGACGGTCTCGGTCTTGCCCTTGATCGTCAGCTTGCCGGTCACGTTGTACTTGTTGCCGCCGGCCGGCGCGATCGCCGACGACACGAACGTCGCCTGCGGATAGGCCTTCGCGTCGAACCAGTCCTTGCCGGCGACCTGGTCGTTGTACATCTTGTCGCCGAGGTCGAAGCTCGCGACGTCGACCGTCATTTGCGCGCTGCCCTGCGCGGCCTTCGCCGGGTCGAACTTCACCTGCGCGGAAAACTTCTTGAACGCGCCTTCGGTCGGCACGTTCATCTGCTTCGACACGGCGGACACCTTGCTCTTCGCGAGATCGACGTCGGCATGCGCCGCGCCCGACGCGACAAACGCCGCCGCGGCGAGCGCGGTCAGCATGGAGCGGGAGAAAGACACTTTCATGGGATCCTTCATTTGGCAAAGGGAAGCATGCGCGACAACAGGCCGTCGCGGTCCAACAACTGATGCTTGAGCGCCGCGAGCACGTGCATCGCGACGAGCGCAAGCAGAATGTAATTCAAAGACACGTGCAGCGTCTTGAAGGTTTCCTTGAGCGCCGGATCGGGGTCGATCAGGCGCGGCAGCGGCACGATGCCGAGATAAACGACCGGGATGTTCGACGCCGAGCTGTACAGGTAGCCCGTCGCCGGAATCACGATCATCAGCACGTACAGCAGCATGTGCACGCCGTGCGACGCCGCGCGCTGCCACGCCGGCGTGTCGCCCGGCAGCGGCGGCGGCACGTGGGTCGCACGCCAGAGCACGCGCACGACGGCGAGTGCGAACACCGTCACGCCGATCCACTTGTGCCACGAGAAGTACTTCAGCTTGGTGGGCGTGAAGCCGGGAATGTCCGTCATCACCCAGCCGAGCGCGAAGCCGCAGACGATCAGCAGCGCGATCAGCCAGTGCAGGGCGATCGCGGTAGGCGCGTAGCGTGCCGGTGCGGCCGGCGGCGATTTCGATGCCATCTTGGGTTCCTCAGTTCAGCGAACGGCTGCGCCGGTAAATTCGGCCGACGCATGTCGAGGGCGCCATGCTACCGCAACCTTTTGACGCGCGCGGACTCTGAGGACTGGCGCGCCAGCCGGCTGACGGCTTCGCGCCATGTTACCGACCGGTCACGCAACTCACGATCCTTGACCCATCGAAAAAGCCCTTTTGGTAAGATTGGCGCGGGTTCCGGCCCCGTCGACGCGTTCCCCCGGCCGTCGCAGCACCGCCTTTTCCATGCAACGATACGACCTGATTGCCTGCCACGAATGCGACGCACTGTTGCATAAACCGCGCCTGAGCGGCCGCGAGATCGCACGCTGTCCGCGCTGCGACGCGCTGCTCTATCGCAACAGCACCACGCAGATCGAGCGCATCACCGCGCTCGCGGTCGCGGCGCTCGTCACGTTCGTCATCGCGCAGACGTTCCCGATCCTCGAAATGGACCTGAACGGCACACGCGTGCAGACGACGCTGATCGGCGCGATCGACGCGCTGTGGCATCAGGACATGGCGATCGTCGGCGTGATGGTGTTCTGTTCGACCGTGCTGTTCCCGCTCGTCGAGATGGCCGCGCTCCTTTACGTGCTGCTGCCGATCCGGCGCGGCATCGTGCCGCCCGGCCTCAACCTCGTGCTGCGCACGATCCAGCTCGTGCGGCCGTGGGGGATGATCGAGGTGTTCATGCTCGGCATCGTGGTCACGATCGTGAAGATGGTGAGCCTCGCGCGCGTCGTGCCCGACGCGGCGCTGTTCGCGTTCGGCGCGCTCACGCTGATGACCGCCGTCGTGCTGATGTTCGACCCGCGCACGGTATGGGACATCGCCGACGACCTGCGCGCCGGCCGCGCGCCCGAGCGGCCCGACCCGGCCGCGCCGCTGCCGGACGCGCCCCGCCGATGACGCAGCCCACGCCTACCGCCGCCCGCGAGGGCTACGCCAGCTGTCACGCGTGCGGGCTCGTGCAGACGATCGACCGGCCGCACGCGCATTGCGCGCGCTGCGGCAGCGCGCTTCACGTGCGCACGCCGAACAGCATCATGCGCACGTGGGCGCTGCTGCTCGCGGCCGCGATCCTCTACATTCCGGCGAACCTGCTGCCGATCATGCGGACGTCGTCGATCGTCGGGTCGCAGCAGGACACGATCATGAGCGGCGTCATCTATTTCTGGACGTCCGGCGACTGGCCGCTCGCCGTGGTCGTGTTCGTCGCCAGCATTCTCGTGCCGATGCTCAAGCTCGCCGTCCTGACGATCCTCGTCACCAGCGCGCAGCGCCGCGCCGCCTGGCGGCCGCTGCAGCGCACGCGCCTCTATCGGATCGTCGAGCGCATCGGCCGCTGGTCGATGCTCGACATCTTCGTCGTGACGCTGACCGTCGCGCTCGTCCATTTCCGTTCGCTCGCCGTCATCACGGCCGGCCCCGGCGCACTCGCGTTCGGCTCGGTCGTGATCCTGACGATGCTCGCGTCGATGCAGTTCGATCCCCGTCTGATCTGGGATCCAGTCGAAACCTCAGGGAATCACCATGAATAGTCCACAAGGCCCGCAGCACGACGCGCCCCGGCCGCCCGATCCGGCGATCTCGACGAAAAGCGGCTGGCTGCCGTCGCTCGTCTGGCTCGTGCCGCTGATCGCCGCGCTGATCGGCATCGGCCTCGTGATCAAGTCCGTGCGCGAGCGCGGCCCGGAAATCACGATCAGCTTCCACAGCGCCGAAGGGCTCGAGCCGGGCAAGACCCAGGTCAAGTACAAGGACGTCGAGATCGGCATGGTCAAGACGATCAAGCTGTCGAAGGACCTGTCGCGCGTGCTGGTGCAGGTGCAGCTCAAGAAGGAAGCCGAGGACTTCGCGGTCCAGGGCTCGCGCTTCTGGATCGTGCGCCCGCGCGTGGGCGCGACCGGCGTGTCGGGGCTCGGCACGCTGCTGTCCGGCGCGTACATCGGCGTCGACGCCGGTCACGGGCAGGACACGCTGACCGACTTCACCGGCCTCGAGACGCCGCCCGCCGTCACGGGCGACCAGAAAGGCACGCAGTACGTGCTGCGCGGCGATTCGCTCGGCTCGGTCGACATCGGCTCGCCGGTCTACTACCGCCGCGTCCAGGTCGGCCAGGTGGTCGGCTTCTCGCTCGACAAGGACGGCACGGGCGTCACGTTCAACGTGTTCGTCAATGCGCCGTACGACCAGTACGTCGGCATGAACTCGCGCTGGTGGCAGGCGAGCGGCGTCGATCTGCGGCTCGACTCGAGCGGCCTGAAGCTGAACACGCAGTCGCTCGCGACGGTGATCCTCGGCGGCATCGCGTTCCAGACGCCGCCGAACCAGGGCAGCGGCACGACCGCGCCGAACAACACGACGTTCCGTCTCGGCTCCGACGAGGGCGACGCGATGCGCGACCCGGACGGCCAGCCGCTGCAGGTCGTGATGAACTTCAACCAGTCGCTGCGCGGGCTCGCCGTCGGCGCACCGGTCGACTTCCGCGGCATCGTGCTCGGCGAAGTGACGAACATCGGCATCGACTTCGATCCGAAGACGAAGAACTTCCTGATGCCGGTGACGATGAACGTGTATCCGGAACGCCTCGGCCGCCGCTTCCGCGAGACGATCGAGAGCAAGGGCGAACCGGCGCGCCGCGAAATCGTCGAGCGGCTCGTCCAGCACGGGCTGCGCGGCCAGCTGCGCACCGGCAACCTGCTGACGAGCCAGTTGTACGTCGCGCTCGACTTCTTCCCGAAGGCGCCGGCCGTGAAGATCGACACGGCCCGCCAGCCGCTCGAGCTGCCGACCGTGCCGAATACGCTCGACGAGCTGCAGTTGCAGGTCGCCGACATCGCGAAGAAGCTCGACAAGGTGCCGTTCGACCAGATCGGCGCGAACCTGAACAGCGCGCTCGCGAACGCCGACAAGCTGTTCAAGCAGCTCGACACGCAGGTCGCGCCGGAAGCGCGCGACACGCTGTCGGCCGCGAAGCAGACCTTCTCGACCGCCGAGGCGACGCTGCAGCAGGATTCGCCGCTGCAGTCCGACGTGCGCGGCGCGCTGAAGGAACTCACGCGCACGCTGCAATCGCTGAACGCGCTCGCCGACTATCTGGAGCGCCACCCCGAATCGCTGCTCAAGGGCAAGCCAGGAGATAAACCATGACGACACGCGTGAACGGTTTCGCGAGCGGCGCGGCGGCAGTCTTCGCCGCACTCGCGCTCGCCGCGTGCAGCTCGCCGCCCGCGCGGTTCTACACGCTCAGCCCGGCCGACGCCGCGGCGCCGCTGCGCACCGCGCCGGCCAACCCGGCGTTCCTGATCGAGGTGCCGTCGGTCGGCGTGCCGGAGCAGGTCGCGAGGAACCAGTTGGTCGTGCAGAAGAACGCCGCGCAGGTCGACGTGCTCGAGCAGGAACGCTGGGCGTCGCCGCCCGCCGACGAGATCCGGCGCGCGCTGTCGGACGATCTCGCCGCTCGGCTCGGCACGATCGACGTCGCGAATTCCGCCTATCCGGCCGGCGTGCCCGTGTATCGCATCAGCGTGAACGTGCAGCGCTTCGAGTCGTGGCCCGGCAAGCGGGCCGCGATCGACGCCGTGTGGAGCGTGCGCTCGCTCGCCACGCAGGCTGTGATGACCTGCCGCACGAGCGTCGCCGAACCGGTCGCCGACGGCTACGACGCACTCGTCGCCGGCCACCGGCGCGCGCTCGACGCGCTTGCCACGCAGGCCGCGGACGGCGTGCGCGCGATGGCCGCCCGCCGCGGCGCGCCGGCCGCGCCCGCCGCCGGCGGCAAGACGACGGCCGCGCCGGTCGTACCGTGCCCGGCCAATCCGACGTCCGGCGGCGACGCCGGCGCGACGGGCAAGTCCGGCGCATAAGCGAACGCCGACGGCGCGCAGGCGAACGTTCGGCACGGCGTTCGCCCGCGCGGTGCCGAACGGCGCGGCGCGACCGGCCGCGCGCGCCGCCCGTCGGAGGCTGCACGCCGCCGGCCTCGCGCACCGCCTTCATCGGCCGAACGGCCCTTTACATTCTTTGTCAAAGCCGCCGGAACCCGCGCCATGCAACGCGGTCGGCTTGCGTTTTCCGGCCCGATTGACGATCCTACGCACTTTCGGGCTCGCGCCGTTCGTCGTGCGCACCAGCCAGCGGCGCCGAGCCGCGTTCGGCCCGGCCGCCGTGCCTCCCGGCGCTGCGCGCGGTCGGCGTGCACCGCAGCGGGGCAGCCGCATCGCGGGTCGCCGCGCCCCGTCCGGCGCCGGCTCCGTCTCACCCGTTCTCCCGGCGCCGCGCCGTTTCCCCGGCCGGCATCCCGAACCCGCCCGTCCCGGGCTTTCGCTATTCCGTTTATGTTTCGTTCCCTGACGACCCTGATCAAGA
Organism: Burkholderia sp. MSMB1835; assembly: GCF_001526365.1. Classification (NCBI taxonomy): domain Bacteria; kingdom Pseudomonadati; phylum Pseudomonadota; class Betaproteobacteria; order Burkholderiales; family Burkholderiaceae; genus Burkholderia; species Burkholderia sp. MSMB1835. The sequence goes on along the minus strand of NZ_LOYP01000043.1, from coordinate 28,054 downwards.
AGTGGCGCGCGTCGCGCAATGCCGGTCACCAGCTCGATGCGCTGCTCGCGCATGCCGACGCCGACGCGTCGTACGCCGAGCGCAGCGAATGGCTGATCGAGCTCGCGCACTGGCTGCGCCGCAACGGCACGGTGCAGGACGCGCCGGCCGAGCGCGACGCCGACACGCGCGCGTATCCGGCGCATGCGCGGCTGCGCTACCTGTTTCACGTGCTCGATCGCAACCCAGCGTGGAAAGCGCACGCCGCGCGCATCCTGCGCGGCATCCTGCGCGAGTGCGACGGCATCTCGCTGCTATGCGACGCCGGCATGCCCGTGCATTCGGGCTTCTTCGGCGCGCTGTTCGAGCGGATCGATTCGTCGCTGATCCCGCCCGCGCCGAACCGCCGCGAGCTGTCGGCGCTGTTCACGCTGATGTTCCCGACGCCCGAGGACGCGAAATGGATCGACGCGCTGCCCGACGATCTGCTCGCGCGCCTCGCCGAGCTGATCTCGTTCGACGTCACCGACGAAGAGCGCCACGAGCCCGGCTCGTTCTCGCGCGACCTGCTGGCCGCGCTGCACAACCTGACCTGCCAGATCAGCTCGACCGGCCTGTCGCAGACGGTGCGCAGCCGGCTGTCCGACGACGATGCGCGCAAGCCGCTCGAATCGCAGCCGTTCTACCGCCTCACGCGCGCGATGCTCGCGGTCGAGACCGCGCACGCGGCCGTCGAGGACGGCGGCGACCCGAGCAAGCTGCTGCACGAGGTGAACTACCTGCGCGTGCTGCTCGACGAATGCCGGATCGCCGTCGACAACGTGTTCGCGCACCTGTACCGCAACGGCGTGTCGGTCGACATCGTGTTCCAGGTCGAGCGGATGCGCATGCGCATCCTGCGCGCGGAAATGCTGCTCAACGCGTGGATGGCGCGCGACGACCTGCACGGCATGGCGCACCTGACCGCCGAGCTCGTCGACGCGAACCAGAGCAGCCAGAGCGTCGCGCACCTCGTGCGCAGCAACTTCTCGCTGTTCGCGCGCAAGCTCGTCGAGACCAACGCGGACACCGGCGAGCACTACATCTCGCGCGGCCGGGCCGAGTATCTGAAGATGTTGCGGATGGCGGCCGGTGGCGGCCTCGTCACGGTCGCGACCGTGTGCGTGAAGTTCGCGATCACGGGTGCGCACCTGCAGTCGATGCTCGAAGGGCTGCTGGCGGGCATCAACTACGCGGCCAGCTTCATGCTGATGCACTTCCTGCATTTCACGCTCGCGACCAAGCAGCCCGCGATGACCGCGCCGACGCTCGCGCGCGAACTCGACGACACCGGTCACGAGGAAGGCGTGAAGGCGTTCGTCGCGTCGGTGATCGCACTGATCCGCACGCAGGCGGCCGCGATTTCCGGGAACGTGGTCGTCGTGCTGCCCGTGTGCCTGCTCGTGCAGCTGTTCGCGGCCAACGTCATGCATACGAACCTGATCTCGCCGGAGAAGGCGCACGCGACGCTGCATTCGTTCTCGCTGCTCGGCCCGACGCCGTTCTATGCGGCGCTCACCGGCGTGCTGCTGTGGGCGTCGAGCCTGCTCGCGGGCTGGGCCGACAACTGGTTCGTGCTGCACCGCGTCGGCGACGCACTCGCGTACAACCGCCGGCTGCGCCTGACGCTCGGCGCGGCCGGCGCCGCGAAGCTCGCGCATTTCTGCCGGTCGAACGTCGCCGGCGTGGTCGCGAACGTCGGCCTCGGCCTGATGCTCGGCCTCGTCCCGGCGATCGTCACCGTGTTCATGTTCCCGTTCGAGGTGCGGCACGTGACGCTGTCGGCCGGCTCGATCGGGGTCGCGCTCGGCGTGCTGGGCAAGGATGCGCTCGGCACGCCCGAACTGTGGTGGGCCGGCGCCGGCGTGCTCAGCATGGCCTTCCTCAACGTGCTCGTGAGCTTCGCACTCGCGTTCACGATGGCCGTGCGCTCGCGCAGCCTGCGCCCGACCAAGGTGCGCGCGCTCGTCGCCGCGATCGTCCGCACGGTGCTCGCGAAGCCGTCCGCGCTGTTCTGGCCGGCGGGCAACCCGGCCGCGCGCGCCGGCCAGCCGGGCGCGCACTGACCGGCGGCGGGGAGGTGGAGCGGCGGCGCCCCGCCGCCCCCGCCGCCCTCCCGGCACGCGCGAGCGGCCGCCGCGCCGGCGCCGCCGCGCCGAAACGCCGGCCCCGGTCGGCCGCGCCGCGTACAATAGTGGACTTTTGCACGTCCTCACCCGCCTTATGTCCTCGCCCACCCTGTTCGAATTCTTCGCCCCCTGCCCGCGCGGCCTCGAAGCGGCGCTTGCCGCCGAGCTGGCCGAAATCGCCGGCCGCCACCTGAACGGCGCGCCGTTCGCCGCGGGCGCGCAGGTGCCGGGCGGCGTCCATTTCAGCGGCGGCTGGGCCGCCGGCATGGCCGCGAACCTCCATTCGCGGATCGCGAGCCGGATCCTGCTGAAGATCGCGCACCGCGCGTACCGCAACGAGCAGGACGTCTATGCGCTCGCGCTCGAGCAGCCGTGGGAGCGCTGGTTCGCCGCCACGCAGACGCTGCGGGTCGACATCACCGCGATCAAGTCGCCGCTGAAGAGCCTCGAATTCGCGACGTTGCGCGTGAAGGACGCGATCTGCGACCGGATGCGCGACAAGACCGGCGCGCGCCCGAGCATCGACACCGGTGCGCCGGACGTGCGCGTGTTCGCGTTCCTGACGGCGGGCGAATGCACGCTGTACCTCGATACGTCGGGCGAGCCGCTGTTCAAGCGCGGCTGGCGTCTCGACAAGGGCGCGGCGCCGCTGCGGGAGAACCTCGCGGCCGGCATCCTGCGCCTGACCGGCTGGACGCCCGGCACCGCGCTGTACGACCCGATGTGCGGCAGCGGCACGTTCCTCGCGGAAGCCGCGCAGATCGCGCTCGGCGTGGCGCCCGGCGTCGAGCGCCGGTTCGGCTTCGAAAAGCTCAAGCAGTACGACATCACCGCGTGGCAGGGGCTGAAGGTCCCCGCGCTCGACGCGAAGCGCGCGGCGCGGGCCAGGCGCGGCGACGCGCTCGGCGTGTACGGCAGCGACATCTCCGGCGACATGCTCGAGAAAGCGCGCGCGAACCTCGAGCGCGCGGGCGTGCCGTCGGTGTGGCTCAAGCAGGTCGATGCGCGCGGGATGACGCCGCCGTGCGACGGGCCGGGCATCCTCCTCGCGAACCCGCCGTACGGCGAGCGGATCGAAGTGCGCGGCCGCAGCGCGCGCGGCGAGGTGCGCGAAACCGGCCGCAACCGCGGCAACGACGACGCATTCCGTCGCACGCACACCGACGCGCCGGACAGCGAGTTCTTCAACGCGCTCGGCGATGCGCTGAAGCAGCGCTTCACGGGCTGGCAGGCGTTCCTGCTGACGTCCGACCGTTCGCTGCCGGGCCAGTTGCGCCTGCGCGAATCGGCCAAGACGCCGCTGTTCAACGGCGCGCTCGAATGCCGGCTGTTCCGCTTCGACCTGATCGCCGGCAGCGTGAAGGCACGCGCGGCCGCGCCGGAGGGCGACGCGTAAGCCATCCGTGCGCTTGCGCAAGCCACGACGTGCAGGGGCCGCCATCGCGGCCCCTGTGCTTTTCCGCTGCCGGTCAATGCTTCGACTGCGACCAGCGCGCCATCGTGAACGGCAGTGCATGCCCCGTCTCGAGCAGCGTCTTCAGGCTCGACAGCACGACCGGCCAGCCGCCGCGAATCCCGCGGTCCATCTCCGAACCGGGCACCAGCCCGTCGTGCGTGACGGTCAGCTTCACGACGCCCTCGTGCGGCTCGACCAGATAGGTCACGCGCGATTCCTCGCCCTCCCCCGACGGCGTGCGCCACGTGACGACCAGCCGGCGCGGTGGATCGTGCTCGACCACTTCGCCGACGATGTCGACCCGCGACGGATCGTCGTAGTCCTGATGTTCCCACCGCGAACCCGGCCGCCAGTCGGGCGACGCATTGCGATGCCGCACCCAGTAGTCCTTCGTCAGCTCGGCATTGGTCAGCGCGTCGAACACGCGCTCGGGCGTGGCCGCGATGAAGGTCACGTACACGAAGTCGGGATTACTCATTGTCGTCTCCCGTGTCGCGGGGCGCTTCCAGCCCCCGCTTGAGGTCCGCCAGCGCCTGCAGGCGCTGACGCTCGAACTTGCCGATCCAGCGTTGCGCGATGTCGTGGATCGGCACCGGATTCAGGTAATGCAGCTTCTCCCGGCCGCGCCACGTCGTCGCGACGAGATTCGCGGCCTCGAGCAGCGCGAGATGCTTGCTCACGGCCTGCCGGCTCATCGCGAGCCCGTCGCACAGCTCGGACACGGTCTGGCCGTTTTTTGCGTACAGCAGATCGAGCAACCGACGGCGCGTGGCGTCGGCCAGCGCCTTGAAAACGAGGTCCATGCCGCTCCCGGGTCGATGGCCTTATTATGCAACCGAATGGTTGCATGTCAAGGGTGACAACTCTACTGACAATACGGTGTCAGCAGCCCGCGATCACACTGCAATCCCGGCGCAATGCAGGCTGGTTTTCCCCATCGAATCCGCATAACAACGCACCACAAGGAGCTCGTCATGACGTCAGCAACCGCCACTGCAACCGTGGAACGCGCGATCGCCTGGTTCGACATTCCGTCCCTCGATTTCGACCGCGCGATCCGCTTTTACGAAACCGTGCTGCAAACCACGTTGCAGCGCGAGGTCATCGGCGGCGTGCCGATGGCGACGTTCGATCGCGACGCATCGAGCACGGGCGGCAGCATCGTGTTCGATCCGCAGCAGATGAAGCCGAGCGCGAACGGCGTGCTCGTCTACCTGAACGCCGGCGAATCGGTCGTCGCGGCGCTCGAACGCGCGAAGCGCGCGGGCGGCGTCGTGCAGGGCTCCGTCGTCGAGCTGCCGAACAACTACGGCTACGTCGGCTACCTGATCGACACGGAAGGCAACCGCGTCGGCCTGCACGCGCCGAAATGCCACTGAACGCAGCGGTCGGCGGGCCCGCGCGGCGCTATCATCGCGAAGTCCCCGTAGCCAGAGGAATCGAGGTGCCGTCATGACCCGCCGTGCCGACCGCCTGTTCCAGATCGCCGAGCTGTTGCGCGGGCGTCGTCTCACGACCGCGCAGCAACTGGCCGACTGGCTGTCGGTGTCGCCGCGCACGGTCTACCGCGACGTACGCGATCTGCAACTGTCGGGGGTGCCGATCGAAGGCGAGGCCGGCATCGGCTACCGGCTGAACCGCAACGCGAGCCTGCCGCCGCTCACGTTCACGGCCGAGGAGCTGGCGGCGCTCGCCACCGGCGCGCGCATGCTCGAGACCTGGGGCGGTGCGCGCTTCGCGAGCGGCGCGCGCTCGGCGCTCGCGAAGATCGCGTCGGCGATGCCGGCCGACAAGCGTACGGCGCTCGACCGGCTGCCCGTGTTCGCGCCGTCGTTCCACATCGACGCGACGTTTTGCGCGAAGGTCGACGCGATCCACCAGGCGATCGACACGCGCCACATCGTCAGCTTCGACTATCGCGACCGGCTCGGCGCGCATTCGCAGCGTCGCGTCTGGCCGCTCGGGCTCGTCTACTGGGGCGGGCGCTGGACGATCGGCGCGTGGTGCGAGCTGCGCGACGATTTCCGCACCTTCGACATCGCGCGGATGGGCGACATCACCGTGCACGAGCAGTTTCCGGACATGGAGGGCCGGCGGATCGCCGACTACATGCGGATCGCGGAAGCGCCGATGCGCTGACGCGGCGTGGCGGCGCGCGCGATCGGATCGGGGCGGGTTCTCCGCGACCGGGCTCAACCGATATGCGTCGCGACGGACGGCTATGCGCGCCTGATCGATCCGGCCGCCCGCGTGCGCGACACGATGGCCGCCTGCGTCGCACACCTCGTCGCACCATGAAAAAGGCCCGGCCGGCTCGAGAACTGCGCCGGTCGGGCCTGTCCGCGGCCGCGGCGCCCGCGCATCGAAGCGGGCGCCGCGTGCCGGTGCCTGCGTTACTCGACCGCCTTCACCATGTCCTCGATGACCTTCTTCGCATCGCCGAACACCATCATTGTCTTGTCCATGTAGAACAGGTCGTTGTCGAGGCCCGCGTAGCCGGCCGCCATCGAACGCTTGTTGACGATCACCGTGCGCGCCTTGTACGCCTCGATGATCGGCATCCCCGCGATCGGCGATTTCGGATCGTTCTTCGCGGCCGGGTTCACGACGTCGTTCGCGCCGAGTACGAGCACCACGTCCACCTGGCCGAATTCGCCGTTGATGTCCTCCATCTCGTGCACGATCTCGTACGGCACTTCCGCTTCCGCGAGCAACACGTTCATGTGGCCCGGCATCCGGCCGGCGACGGGATGGATCGCGTACTTCACGTCGATGCCCTTCTCGACCAGCTTGTCGGTCAGCTCCTTCAGCGCGTGCTGCGCACGGGCGACGGCGAGCCCGTAACCCGGCACGATCACGACCGATTCCGCGTTGCCGAGCATGAACGCCGCGTCGTCGGCCGAACCCGACTTCACCGGCCGCTGCTCCTGCGCGCCCGCCGCGCCGCCGGCCGCCGCTTCCCCGCCGAACCCGCCGAGGATCACGTTGAAGAACGAGCGGTTCATCGCGTGGCACATGATGTACGACAGGATCGCGCCCGACGAGCCGACCAGCGAACCCGCGATGATCAGCATCGCGTTGTTCAGCGAGAAGCCGATGCCGGCCGCCGCCCAGCCCGAGTACGAGTTCAGCATCGACACGACCACCGGCATGTCCGCGCCGCCGATCGGAATGATGATCAGCACGCCGAGCACGAACGCGATCGCCGTCATGATGATGAACGGCAGCCACGCCTGCGTGATGAAGAACAGGATGCCGAAGCCGAGCATCGCGATCGCGAGCATCAGGTTGATCAGGTGCTGGCCCGCGTACACGACCGGCGCGCCCTGGAACAGCCGGAACTTGTACTTGCCCGACAGCTTGCCGAACGCGATCACCGAACCGGAGAACGTGATCGCGCCGACGAACGTGCCGATGAACAGCTCGACGCGGTTGCCGTACGGGATGAAGCTCGACGACACCGCGTCCTGCGGCACGAGGCCGAACGCTTCCGGCTCCGACACCACCGCATACGCGATGCACACGGCCGCGAGACCGATCAGCGAGTGCATGGCCGCGACGAGTTCCGGCATCTTCGTCATCTCGACGCGCGCGGCGACGAACGCGCCGACGCCGCCGCCGACGATCAGCGCGCCGAGCACGAGCGCGAGGCCGAGCGGCAGGTTCGCGCCGAGCCACGCGGCCTGCTTGACGATCAGCGCGATCGTCGTGAGGATCGCGATGGCCATCCCGACCATCCCGAACAGGTTGCCGCGCCGCGCGCTCTTCGGATTCGACAGGCCCTTCAGCGCCTGGATGAAGCACACCGACGCGACGAGGTACAGCAGCGTAACGACGTTCATGCTCATCGCGCGCCCTCCTTGCCGCCCTCGATGCGCTTGGGCTCCTTCTTGCGGAACATCTCGAGCATGCGCCTCGTCACGAGAAAGCCGCCGAACACGTTGACGGCCGCGAGCGCGACCGCGAGCGTGCCGAAGAACTTGCCGGTCGCGCCGACGGTGAGCGCCGCCGCGAGCATCGCGCCGACGATCACGATCGCCGAGATCGCGTTGGTCACGGCCATCAGCGGCGTATGCAGCGCCGGCGTGACGTTCCAGACGACGTGGTAGCCGACGTACACCGCCAGCACGAAGATGATCACGTTGATCACCGTGTGATTGATGACTTCCATGGTCTCCTCCGTTATTTGCGCGTGACTTCGCCGTCGCGGCACAACAGCGTCGCGGCGACGATGTCGTCGGTCAGGTCGATGTTCAGCGTGCCTTCCTTCGTGACGATCAGCTTCGTGAAGTCGAGCAGGTTGCGCGCGTACAGCGCCGACGCGTCCGACGCGACCATCGACGCGAGATTCGTGTAGCCGGCGATCGTCACGCCGTCGTGCACGATCACCTGGTCGGCGACGGTCAGCGGGCAGTTGCCGCCCCGGCGGCCGTCGATTTCCGGGCCGCGGCCGGCCGCGAGATCGACGAGCACCGAGCCGGGCTTCATCGCCTGCGCGGTGTCGACCGAGATCAGCGTCGGCGCCGGGCGCCCGGGAATCAGCGCGGTGGTGATCACGATGTCGGCCTGCCTCGCCCGCTCGTGCACGAGCGCGGCCTGGCGGCCGAGCCACGATGCCGGCATCGGGCGCGCATAGCCGCCGACACCCTGCGCGGCTTCGCGCTCTTCGTCGGTTTCGAACGGGACGTCGAGGAATTTCGCGCCGAGCGACTCGATCTGCTCCTTCACGGCCGGCCGCACGTCGGACGCCTCGATCACCGCGCCCAGCCGCTTCGCGGTCGCGATTGCCTGCAGGCCCGCGACGCCCGCGCCGAGAATCAGCACGCGCGCCGCCTTCACGGTGCCCGCGGCCGTCATCAGCATCGGCATGAAGCGCGGATACAGCGACGCGGCCACCAGCACGGCCTTGTAGCCGGCGATGTTCGCCTGCGACGACAGCACGTCGAGACTCTGCGCACGCGTGGTGCGCGGCGCGGCCTCGAGCGCGAAACCGGTCACGCCGGCCGCGGCGAGTTTCGCCGCCTGCTCGCCGTTGAACGGCTCGAGCATGCCGATCAGCACGGTGCCGCGCTTGAGCAACGGCAGTTCGGCGTCGGTGGGCGCCTGGACCTTCAGGACGAGATCGGCGTCGAACGCGGCCGACTGGTCGGTCAATTCGGCGCCGACGGCCGCATAGGCTTCGTCGGGATAGCTGGCTGCGCTGCCGGCCCCTTTCGCGATACTGACGCGATGGCCGGCCGCCGCGTATTTCTTCACGGTTTCCGGCGTCGCAGCCACACGCGCCTCGTTGGCCCGCGTTTCAGCAGGCACTCCAATATGCATCGTCAGTTCCTCCAGTCATTGTCAGTATTTCTTTTCTTGCGATCTTTACTGCACAACGAGCCGGACAGGCTGACTTACCGGCTCACGAGCAACGGCTTTCACGCTGCACTTTAACCGAAAGCGATGGTCGCGCCAGCACTTTCCGCACGACCGTGCTCGAATGCGACAGGCGCTTGGCCCGCGCCGTCACGCAGCGTCGCCACGCAGCGCCGGGACGGGCGATCTGCGAGGGTCGGATCGTCCGACGAACGGCCGACGGCGAACGACCGGCAGCGTTCGGGCGCAACCGGTAAAATGCCGAACCATGAAACCCGAAATCTGGACCCCGCATGTGACGGTCGCCGCGCTCGTCGAGCACGCCGGCCGCTTCCTCGTGATCGAGGAAGAAACCTCGACGGGCCTGCGCATCAACCAGCCGGCCGGTCATCTCGAAGCCGGCGAAACGCTGGCCGACGCCGTGATCCGCGAAACGCTCGAGGAGACCGCGCGCCCGTTCACGCCCGACGCGCTCGTCGGCGTCTATCTCGCGCATTACGATCGCCCCGGCAGCGCCGGCGCGACCTACCTGCGCTTCACGTTCTGCGGCACCGCCGGCGAACCGGTCGCGGGCCATGTGCTCGACGACGGCATCGTCCGCACGCTGTGGATGACGGCCGACGAACTGCGCGCCTGCAGCGAGCGCCATCGCTCGCCCGCGGTGATGCGCTGCGTCGACGACTATCTCGCCGGGCGGCGCATTCCGCTCGATTTCGTGCACACGCACTCGGTCGCCCCGCGCCCCGAGGCATTCGAACGTCAGGCGGTCGGCAAATGAGCAAGCGCCGTGTAGTGGTGGGCATGTCGGGCGGCGTCGATTCGTCGGTGACCGCGTGGCTGCTGAAGGAACAAGGCTACGACGTGGTCGGCCTGTTCATGAAGAACTGGGAAGACGACGACGACGGCGAGTACTGCTCGACGCGCCAGGACTGGATCGACGTCGTGTCGGTGGCCGACCTGATCGGCATCGACGTGGAAGCCGTCAACTTCGCCGCCGAATACAAGGACCGCGTGTTCGCCGAATTCCTGCGCGAATACTCGGCCGGCCGCACGCCGAACCCCGACGTGCTGTGCAACGCCGAGATCAAGTTCAAGGCGTTCCTCGACCACGCGATGTCGCTCGACGCGGAGATGATCGCGACCGGCCACTACGCGCGCGTGCGCGAGCGCGACGGGCGTTTCGAACTGCTGAAGGCCTTCGATCATACGAAAGACCAGTCGTACTTCCTGCACCGGCTGAACCAGGCGCAACTGTCGAAGACGATGTTCCCGCTCGGCGAGATCCCGAAGACGAAGGTGCGCGAGATCGCCGCGCAGATCGGGCTGCCGAATGCGAAGAAGAAGGATTCGACCGGCATCTGCTTCATCGGCGAACGGCCGTTCCGCGATTTCCTGAACCGCTATCTTCCGACGAAACCCGGCCCGATGAAGACGCCCGACGGCAAGGTGGTCGGCGAGCACATCGGCCTCGCGTTCTATACGTTCGGCCAGCGCAAGGGCATCGGCCTCGGCGGCAGCAAGAGCGGCAGCGGCGAGCCGTGGTTCGTCGCCGCGAAGGACATCGCGTCGAACACGCTGTACGTCGTGCAGGGTCACGATCATCCGTGGCTGCTGTCGCGCGCGCTCGTCGCCGGCAACGTGAGCTGGGTCGCCGGCGAGCCGCCGGCGGACGGCTTCGCGTGCGGCGCGAAGACGCGCTACCGGCAGGCCGACGCGGCGTGCAGGTTCGGCCGGGCCGCGATAGGCCGGGCCGCGATAGGCCGGGCCGCGACAGGCGCCGCGGTAGCCGACCCGGCAGGCGAAGCGCGCTTCTCGCTCGCGTTCGACGACGCGCAGTGGGCCGTCACGCCCGGCCAGTCGGCCGTGCTGTACGACGGCGAGATCTGCCTCGGCGGCGGCATCATCGAGTTCGCGGCCACCGGCCAACCCGATCAGGCTGCGCCGGCCCACGCGCCGGCGCTCGCCGAAGCACGCTGACATCCATTCGGTTTAGACTTGCGGCACGCCGCGCCCGGCGGAACACGATTCCGCCACGGCCGGTGTGCCGCCTTCGCAGCGCACGCATGGCGGTATCTCAAGATTCTTATGGAGTCCCCATGCTTTCAAGACGCTACCTCGCGATGTGGTGTGCCGTGCTGCTGCTCGTCGCAGCAGCCGCGCTCGCGTCGGCCCACGTTCTTTCCTGGCTGTGGATCGTCATCCCCATCGCCCTCGTCGCGCTCGGCCTGTACGACCTGAACCAGGACCGCCACGCGATCCTCCGGAACTACCCGCTCTGGGGCCACTTCCGCTTCCTGTTCGAATTCATCCGACCTGAAATCCGCCAGTACTTCGTCGAGGACGACACCGACGAAAAACCGTTCTCGCGCGCGCAGCGCAGCCTCGTCTACCAGCGCGCGAAGAACGTCGCGGACAACCGCCCGTACGGCACCGAGCTGAACGTGAAGGCCGTCGCGCACGAATGGATCAGCCATTCGCTCGCGCCGACGAAGCTGCCGAGCCACGACTTCCGCATCCGCGTCGGCGCGAATCGCGCGCAACCGTACGACATTTCGATCTTCAACATCTCGGCGATGAGCTTCGGCTCGCTGTCCGCGAACGCGATCCGCTCGCTGAACCTCGGCGCGAAGAAAGGCGGCTTCGCGCACGACACCGGCGAAGGCTCGCTGTCGAAGTACCACCGCGAGCACGGCGGCGACATCATCTGGGAAATCGCGTCCGGCTACTTCGGCTGCCGCAACGACGACGGCACGTTCAACCCCGACAAGTTCGCGAAGCAGGCGGCCGATCCGCAGGTCAAGATGATCGAGGTGAAGCTGTCGCAGGGCGCGAAGCCCGGCCACGGCGGCGTGCTGCCGGCCGCGAAGATCACGCCGGAAATCGCCGAGACGCGCGGCGTGCCGATGGGCAAGGACTGCATCTCGCCCGCGACGCACTCGGAATTCTCGACGCCGCGCGGGCTGCTCGAATTCGTCGAGAGGCTGCGCACGCTGTCCGGCGGCAAGCCGACCGGTTTCAAGCTGTGCATCGGCCATCCGTGGGAATTCTTCGGGATCGCGAAAGCGATGCTCGAGACGGGCATCGTGCCCGACTTCATCGTCGTCGACGGCGCGGAAGGCGGCACGGGCGCGGCGCCGCTCGAATTCACCGACCACGTCGGCGTGCCGCTGCAGGAAGGGCTGCTGCTCGTGCACAACACGCTCGTCGGGATCGGCGTGCGCGATCGCGTGAAGCTCGGCGCGAGCGGCAAGATCATCACCGCGTTCGACATCGCGCGCACGCTCGCGATCGGCGCGGACTGGGTGAACTCGGCGCGCGGCTTCATGTTCGCGGTCGGCTGCATCCAGGCGCAGCACTGCCACACCGACCGCTGCCCGACCGGCGTCGCGACGCAGGACCCGGTGCGCCAGCGCGCGCTCGTCGTGCCCGACAAGGCCGAGCGCGTGTACAACTTCCACCGCAATACGCTGCATGCGCTGCAGGAACTCGTGCAGGCAGCCGGCCTCGCGCATCCGTCCGAGCTGCGCGCGCATCACATCGTGCAGCGGGTCGCGCCGCACGAGGTGCGGCTGATGTCGCAACTGCTGAAATACCTGAAACCCGGTGCGCTGCTCGACGGCCAGACCTGCGGCTTGTCCCTGTACGACAAGTGGTGGCCGATCGCGCGCAGCGATTCGTTCGCGCTCGGCGAAGCCGTGTACGCATCGATCGAGTGACGCGTGCGGCTGCCCCGCGCCGGCAGCGGCCGGCTCGGCAAAAAGAAAAGCGCCCCGCGGGGCGCTTTTCTTTCGTCTGCCGAATGCGTGAAGGCCGGGCCGCGGCTCAGTTCTGCGGCAGCGTATCGGCGAACGACTGTCGCTGCTGCAGCTTCACGAAGTGCTTGTCGAGGTTCGGGTGGCGATCGCGCCAGTCGAGCTCGGGCATCCGGAAATCGAGATAGCCGAGCGCGCAGCCGAGTGCGATGTCGGCGAGCGTGTAATGATTGCCGACGCACCACGTCTTGCCGCCGAGACCCTGCGACATCGCGACGAGCGCGTCGTCGATCTTGCGTTGCTGGCGCGCGATCCAGCTCGCGCTGCGCTGCCCTTCTTCCCGCAGCGTGTGTTCGAGACGGATCGCGACCGCCGCGTCGAGCACGCCGTCGCCCAGTGCTTCCCAGCAGCGCACTTCGACGCGCTCGCGGCCCGACGGCGGAATCAGCTTGCCGACCGGCGACAGCGTATCGACGTATTCGCAGATCACGCGGGAATCGAACACCGCGGCGCCATCCTCCATCACGAGGCACGGGACCTTGCCGAGCGGATTCGAGGCATGAATATCCGTCTCCGGCGCCCATACGTTCTCGAGCTCCAGCTTGTAGTCGATCTTCTTTTCAGCAAGCACGATCCGCGCCTTTCGGACGTACGGGCTGCTGAGCGAACCGATTAATTTCATCATCTGCCTTTTCAAGGGAACCGCCGAGAGTATACGTTGTCGCCGATCATAACCGGCACGCGCGGCCGGGTAGAAAATCGCCCGTCCGGCCTGTGGATGGTTTGCAACAACCGCCGCGCGGGCCTTGGCCGGAGCGGCTTGCGGCCCCACCCTCACGCACCGCGTCGCGCGGCGCTACAATCGCACGATGAATGCGCCCCTCGATACCGCCATTGCCGTCGACGTCTACCGCCAGCGCCGCGAACGCGTGCTTGCCGCACTGCGTGCCGCGGGCGGCGGCGTCGCCATCGTCCCCACCGCGCCGGAAATGCTGCGCAACCGCGATACGGCCTACCCGTACCGGTTCGACAGCTACTTCCATTACCTGACGGGCTTCACCGAGCCGGATGCCGTGCTCGTGCTGAACGCGGCCGCGCCGCACGGCGCGCCGGAATCGATCCTGTTCTGCCGCGGCAAGAACGTCGACCGCGAGATCTGGGAAGGCTTTCACTACGGGCCCGACGCCGCGCGCGACGCGTTCGGCTTCGATGCGGCATTCGCGGTCGACGTGATCGACACCGAAATGCCGCGCCTGCTCGCCGATGCGGGCACCGTGCACTACCGGTTCGGCGCATCGGCCGACTTCGAACGCCAGCTCGCAGGCTGGATCGACGCGGTACGCGCACAGGCACGCACGGGCGTCGCCGCGCCGGACGCGCTGCTCGACCTCACGCCGCTGCTCGACGACATGCGGCTCGTGAAGGACGAACACGAACTCGCGATCATGATGCGCGCCGCGCACATCTCCGCGCTCGCGCACCGCCGCGCGATGCAGGTGTGCCGCCCCGGCATCCGCGAATACGAGCTCGAGGCCGAGCTGCTGTACCTGTTCCGCAAGCACGGCGCGCAGGCGCCCGCGTACGGTTCGATCGTCGCGGCCGGCGCGAATGCGTGCGTGCTGCACTATCCGGCCGGCAACGCGGCCGCACGAGACGGCGACCTGATCCTGATCGACGCCGCCTGCGAACTCGACGGCTATGCGTCGGACATCACGCGCACGTTCCCGGCCAACGGCCGCTTCTCGCCCGCGCAGCGCACGCTGTACGACATCGTGCTCGCCGCGCAGCAGGCCGCGATCGACGCGACGCGCGCCGGCGTGCCGTTCGAGGCGCCGCACGACGCGGCCGTGCGCGTGCTCGCGCAGGGGCTGCTCGACACCGGCATCATCCCGAAAACGCGCTTCTCGAACGTCGACGACGCGATCGCCGAGCGCGCGTACACGCGCTTCTACATGCATCGCACCGGCCACTGGCTCGGGATGGACGTGCACGACTGCGGCGACTACCGCGAGCGGCTCGCCGCGCGCGACGCCAACGGCGCGCTGCCGTGGCGCACGCTGAAAGCCGGCATGACGCTCACCGTCGAGCCCGGCCTGTACGTGCGCGCGGCCGACGACGTGCCGCCCGAATACTGGAACATCGGCATCCGCATCGAGGACGACGCGATCGTGCGCGAGCACGGCTGCGAACTGATCACGCGCGACGTGCCGGTCGCGGCCGACGAGATCGAGGCGCTGATGCGCGAGGGCGCCGCGCACGGCGCGTGAGCGGCCGCGTGCCGCCGGCGACTGCCTGGACCGCTTGAACCGCTTCGACTGCCAACACCGTTTCACGAACCCTGATGACGACCGCTTCCCCCTCCGCCACGCCGGATTACGACCTCGCCATCGTCGGCGCAGGCCCCGTCGGGCTCGCGCTCGCCGGCTGGCTCGCGCGCCGCAGCGCGACGCAGCATGCATCGATCGCGCTGATCGATGCGCGCGACCCGGCCGCGAGCGCGAACGACCCGCGCGCGATCGCCGTGTCGCACGGCAGCCGCGTGCTGCTCGACACGCTCGCGTGGCCCGCCGACGCCACGCCGATCGAACATATCCACGTGTCGCAGCGCGGCCATTTCGGCCGCACGCTGATCGACCGCGACGAGCACGCCCTCGCCGCGCTCGGCTACGTGGTGCGCTACGGCTCGATCGTGCAGGCGCTCGCGAATGCGGTGCGCGGCACGCGCGTCGACTGGCTCACGTCGACCACCGCGCGCGCGCCGCAGCAGGACGCCGACGGCGTCGCGCTGACGCTCGACGGCCCGCAAGGCGAGCGCACGCTGCGCGCGCGCATCGTCGTCAATGCCGAAGGCGGGCTGTTCCACGAACAGCAGGCCGATACGGGCAAGCATCGCCGCGACTACGGACAGACCGCGCTCGTCGGCACGGTCACGGTATCGGCGCCGCGCCCGAACGTCGCGTGGGAACGCTTCACGCACGAGGGCCCGCTCGCGCTGCTGCCGCTCGGCGGCCCGCGTCAGGCCGATTACTCGCTCGTCTGGTGCTGTACGCCCGACGAAGCGGCGCGACGTGCCGCGCTGCCCGACGATGCGTTCCTGCGCGAGCTCGGCAGCGTGTTCGGCGAACGCATGGGCGAATTCGTCGCGATCGCCGGGCGCGCGTCCTTCCCGCTCGGCCTGAACGCCGCGCAGACGCTCGTCAGCGGCCGCGTCGCGATCGTCGGCAATGCCGCGCAAACGCTGCACCCGGTGGCGGGCCAGGGGCTCAACCTCGGGCTGCGCGACGCGCACACGCTCGTCGACGCACTGTCCGCACAAGGCTTCGAAGCGACCGCGCTCGCGACCTTCAACGCGCGCCGCGCGCTCGACCGGCGCTTCACGATCGGCGCGACCGACACGCTGGCGCGCCTGTTTACGATCGACTCGGGCCCGCTGCCGCTGCTGCGCGGCGCCGCGCTCACCGCGCTCGAGTTCGTGCCGCCGCTCAAGAAGGCGATCGCGCGCCAGATGATGTTCGGCCAGCGTAGCTGACGCGCGGCACACCGCATGGCGCGCCCGGGCAAACCAGGCAAACCGGGTCAAATCGGCGGGGCATGGGAATACGGTAAAATGCCCGCTTTCCGTCTTCCCTTCCCCTGCCCGCGCTCGTCGCGGGCGGCGCCATTGCGATGCCCGTTATCGGCTCTCACGTATTGCGTAACAACCTGTTCGTCGCCCCGATGGCCGGGGTGACGGATCGTCCGTTCCGCCAGCTGTGCAAACGGCTGGGGGCCGGTTACGCCGTGTCCGAGATGGTCGCGTCCAACGCGCAGCTGTGGAAAAGCGCGAAGACGATGCGGCGCGCGAACCACGAAGGCGAAGTCGAGCCGATCGCGGTGCAGATCGCCGGCGCCGATCCGGCGATGATGGCCGAGGCGGCCCGCTACAACGTCGACAACGGCGCGCAGATCATCGACATCAACATGGGTTGCCCGGCGAAGAAGGTCTGCAACGTCGCGGCCGGCTCCGCGCTGCTGCAGAACGAGCCGCTCGTGCAGCGGATCGTCGAGGCCGTCGTCGCGGCGGTCGGCACGGGGCCCGACGCGGTGCCCGTCACGCTGAAGATCCGCACCGGCTGGGACCGCGAGCACAAGAATGCGATCACGGTCGCGCGCCTGGCCGAAGCGGCCGGCATTTCGATGCTCACCGTGCATGGCCGCACGCGCGCCGATCTGTATCGCGGCGACGCCGAGTACGACACCATCGCGGCCGTGAAGGCGGCCGTGCGGATTCCGGTCGTCGCGAACGGCGACATCACGTCGCCCGCCAAGGCGAAGGCCGTGCTCGACGCAACCGGCGCCGATGCGCTGATGATCGGTCGCGCCGCGCAAGGCCGGCCGTGGTTGTTCCGCGAAATCGATCATTTCCTGCAAACCGGCGAGCTGCTGCCCCCGCCGCGGATCGACGAGATCCAGCACGTGATGAACGAACACCTGGAAGACCACTACGCTTTCTATGGCGAATTCACCGGCGTCCGTACTGCGCGCAAGCACATCGGCTGGTACACTCGCGGCCTTTCCGGTGCCAACGGGTTCCGGCACCGAATGAACACGCTCGATTCCACCCGCGAGCAGCTCGCCGCCGTCAATGCATTCTTCGAGGCGCAAAAGGCGCTGTCGGACCACCTCGTCTACGTCGACGACGAAGCGGAAAACAGCCAGGGCGAGTCGGACGACCATAACCAGTTAGCAGCATGAGCAAGCACAACATCGAACAATGTGTCCGCGAGAGCCTGGACGTGTATTTCCGGGATCTAGACGGCTCCAATCCGCACGACGTCTATGAAATGGTGATGTCCTGCGTCGAAAAGCCGATGCTCGAGGTCGTGCTCGTACAGGCCGGCGGCAACCAGTCGCTCGCCGCCGAGTACCTCGGCATCAATCGCAATACGCTGCGCAAGAAGCTGCAGCAGCACGGCCTGCTGTAGGCGGCCGTCCCGTCCCCGTTTCCCTGGCTATTGGTGGTTCCATCATGATCAAGCAAGCGCTCATTTCCGTTTCCGACAAGACCGGCATCGTCGACTTCGCGAAGTCGCTGTCCGACCTCGGCGTCAAGCTGCTGTCGACGGGCGGCACCGCGAAACTCCTCGCCGACGCCGGCCTGCCCGTGACCGAAGTGGCCGATTACACGGGCTTCCCGGAAATGCTCGATGGGCGCGTGAAGACGCTGCACCCGAAGGTACACGGCGGCATCCTCGCCCGCCGCGACCTGCCCGAGCACATGCAGGCGCTCGAACAGCATGGCATCCCGACGATCGACCTGCTCGTCGTGAACCTGTATCCGTTCGTCGCGACGATCGCGAAGGACGACTGCACGCTCGCCGACGCGATCGAGAACATCGACATCGGCGGCCCGACGATGCTGCGCTCGGCCGCGAAGAACCACCGCGACGTGACGGTCGTCGTCGATCCGGCCGACTACGCGGTCGTGCTCGACGAAATGAAGGCGAACGGCAACACGGTCGGCTACCCGACCAACTTCCGCCTCGCGACGAAGGTGTTCGCGCACACCGCGCAATACGACGGCGCGATCACGAACTACCTGACGAGCCTGACCGACGAGCTGCAGCACGCATCGCGCAGCGCGTACCCGGCCACGCTGAACATGGCGTTCGACAAGGTGCAGGACCTGCGCTACGGCGAAAACCCGCACCAGAGCGCCGCGTTCTACCGCGACCTCGCGGCGCCGGCCGGCGCGCTGGCGAACTACCGCCAGCTGCAGGGCAAGGAACTGTCGTACAACAACATCGCGGATTCGGACGCGGCGTGGGAATGCGTGAAGACGTTCGACGCGCCGGCCTGCGTGATCATCAAGCATGCAAACCCGTGCGGCGTCGCGGTCGGCAACGACTCGGCAGACGCGTACGCGAAGGCGTTCCAGACCGACCCGACCTCGGCATTCGGCGGGATCATCGCGTTCAACCGCGAAGTCGACGAAGCGGCCGCGCAAGCCGTGGCGAAGCAGTTCGTCGAAGTGCTGATCGCCCCGTCGTTCTCCGACGCCGCGAAGCAGGTGTTCGCCGCGAAGCAGAACGTGCGCCTGCTCGAAATTGCGCTCGGCGACGGCCACAACGCATTCGACCTGAAGCGCGTGGGCGGCGGCCTGCTCGTGCAGTCGCTCGACGCGAAGAACGTGCAGCCGAGCGAGCTGCGCGTCGTCACGAAGCGCCAGCCGACCGCGAAGGAAATGGACGACCTGCTGTTCGCATGGCGCGTCGCGAAGTACGTGAAGTCGAACGCGATCGTGTTCTGCGGCAACGGCATGACGCTCGGCGTCGGCGCCGGCCAGATGAGCCGTGTCGATTCCGCGCGCATCGCGAGCATCAAGGCGCAGAACGCGGGCCTGACGCTCGCCGGCTCGGCCGTCGCGTCGGATGCGTTCTTCCCGTTCCGCGACGGCCTCGACGTCGTCGTGGCGGCCGGCGCGACTTGCGTGATTCAGCCGGGCGGCTCGATGCGCGACGACGAAGTGATCGCGGCGGCCGACGAGCATGGCATCGCGATGATCCTGACGGGCGTGCGCCACTTCCGTCACTGACCGCAGCATGCGGCCCGCGCGGCCGCTGCACGAAAACCCGGCGGCATCCCCTGCGCCGGGTTTTTTATTGCGCGGCGCCTTCGCGTCGGCCCGGGCGGCCGGCTTGCCGCACCATTCGTTGTAGTATCGCTGCATCACGCCATTCTCCTCACTCATGCGAATTCTCGGCATCGACCCCGGCCTGCGCGTCACCGGCTTCGGCGTCATCGACGTCAGCGGCCACCGGCTCGCCTATGTCACGAGCGGCGTGATCCGCACGCCGACGGCCGATCTGGCCACCCGCCTCGGCACGATCTTTCAGGGCGTCTCGACGATCGTGCGCGAACACGCGCCCGACCAGGCCGCGATCGAAAAGGTGTTCGTCAACGTGAACCCGCAGTCGACGCTGCTGCTCGGCCAGGCGCGTGGCGCCGCGATCTGCGGCCTCGTCGCGGGCGGGCTGCCGGTCGCCGAATACACCGCGCTGCAGCTCAAGCAGGCCGTGGTCGGCTACGGCCGCGCGACCAAGACGCAAATGCAGGAAATGGTCACGCGGCTGCTCAACCTGTCCGGCCAGCCCGGCTCCGACGCGGCCGACGCGCTCGGCATGGCGATCTGCCACGCACACGGCGGCAACACGCTCAGCACGCTGGGCGGCCTCGCGCCGGCGCTCGCGCAGAAAGGGCTGCGCGTGCGGCGCGGCAGGCTGGTCGGCTGACGCCGCCGCGCGCCGCGGCCCGGCACGTCGGCTCGACCGCGTTGGCGCCTTGACCGCCCTACCCACGCCCGACATGCTCGCGACGCGCGCCGCTTCGGGCCGACGGACGCGCCCCATCGGCATTGCGCCGCGCGTGCGCTACACTCGCGCTTTCTTCCTCGCATCCCGTCCTCCATGATCGGTCGCATCGCCGGCATCCTGCTCGAAAAGAACCCACCTCATCTGCTAGTCGACTGCAACGGTGTCGGCTACGAAATCGACGTGCCGATGAGCACCTTCTACAACCTGCCGCAAACGGGCGAGCGCGTCGTGCTGCTCACGCAGCAGATCGTCCGCGAGGACGCCCACCTGCTGTACGGCTTCCTGACGCCCCAGGAACGCACGACCTTCCGCGAACTGCTGAAGATCACCGGCATCGGCGCGCGCATGGCGCTCGCCGTGCTGTCCGGCATGAGCGTTCAGGAGCTCGCGCAAGCGGTGACGATGCAGGACGCCGCCCGCCTCACGCGCCTGCCCGGCATCGGCAAGAAGACGGCCGAGCGCCTGCTGCTCGAACTGAAGGGCAAGCTCGGCGCCGACCTCGGCGCGCTCGCCGGAGCCGCATCGCCGTCCGACCACGCGACCGACATCCTCAACGCGCTGCTGGCGCTCGGCTACTCCGAGAAGGAAGGCCTTGCCGCAATCAAGAACGTGCCGGCCGGCACCGGCGTGTCCGAAGGCATCAAGCTCGCGCTGAAGGCGCTGTCGAAGGCGTAACGCGCGGTCGCTCCGGCCGTCGAAGCCAGTGTCGCGCCGCCGCGCGGCGCTCGCCAGTCGGCCGTTCGGCCAGGTGGTCCGCGCGTCGTCGCGCGGTACAATGGCCGCATGATTGAAACCGACAAACTCGCCACCGAGCAGCGGATCATCGCCGCCACGCCTGCCTCGTCGCACGAGGAGGTGTTCGAACGTGCGTTGCGGCCGCGCCAGCTCGACGACTACGTCGGCCAGGAAAAGGTGCGCGGCCAGCTCGAGATCTTCATCGAAGCCGCGAAGCGCCGCTCCGAGCCGCTCGATCACGTGCTGCTGTTCGGGCCACCGGGGCTCGGCAAGACGACGCTCGCGCACATCATTGCGCGCGAGATGGGTGTGAACCTGCGCCAGACGTCAGGCCCCGTGCTCGAGCGCGCGGGCGATCTCGCCGCGCTGCTGACGAACCTCGAGGCGAACGACGTGCTGTTCATCGACGAGATCCACCGGCTGTCGCCGGTCGTCGAGGAAATCCTGTATCCGGCGCTCGAGGATTACCAGATCGACATCATGATCGGCGAAGGGCCGGCGGCGCGCAGCGTGAAGCTCGACCTGCAGCCGTTCACGCTGGTCGGCGCGACCACCCGCGCGGGGATGCTGACCAACCCGCTGCGCGATCGTTTCGGGATCGTCGCGCGCCTCGAGTTCTACGACGCCGATCAACTGTCGCGCATCGTGCGGCGCTCGGCGTCGCTGCTGAATGCGCAGATCGATCCGAACGGCGCGCTGGAAATCGCGAAGCGCGCGCGCGGCACGCCCCGGATCGCGAACCGTCTGCTGCGCCGCGTGCGCGACTTCGCGGAAGTGAAGGCCGACGGCCAGATCACCGCGGCCGTGGCCGATGCCGCGCTCGCGATGCTCGACGTCGACCCGGTCGGCTTCGACCTGATGGACCGCAAGCTGCTCGAAGCGATCCTGTACAAGTTCGACGGCGGCCCGGTCGGCATCGACAACCTCGCGGCGGCGATCGGCGAGGAGCGCGATACGATCGAGGACGTGCTCGAACCGTACCTGATCCAGCAGGGCTTCCTGCAGCGTACGCCGCGCGGCCGGGTCGCGACGCTGCTCACGTATCGCCACTTCGGGCTGTCGGTACCCGATGCGCGCCGCATCACCGAGCACGACGCGTGGGATACCCCCGACGGGAAGTAATCCGTCGCCGCGCCGCACCCGCCATGACGACGCCGCCCAGCCGCCACCCCACCGCACCCGTGCCGGGCCCGCGCTGGGCCGAGCCGATCCGCCAGCGGCTCGTGGCCGGTATCACGCACCTGACGGCCGGCGGCGGCGGCCCGTCGATCGATCTCTCTTCACCGCCCGGCGACCCGGGGCTGTTCGGCCCCGACGCCGTCTGCTGGCGCGTGCATGCCGATTTCACGTCGATGATGACGGGCGGCATCGCCGCGCTGCTGCTGCAGGCGCTCCACCCGCTCGCGCTCGCGGGCGTCTGGGATCATTCGTCGTTCCGCACCGACATCTTCGGCCGCTTGCGGCGCACCGCCACGTTCATCACGGGCACGACGTTCGGCAGCCGCGCGGACGCGCTCACGCTGATCGAGCGCGTGAAAACGATCCACACGCGCATATCAGGTACCGCGCCCGACGGCCGGCCGTACCGCGCCGACGATCCGGCGTTGCTCACCTGGGTGCATGTCGCGGAAGTGTCGAGCTTCCTCGCCGCGCATCTGCGTTACGTGAATCCCGCGCTGCCGGGCGAACTGCAGGACCGCTATTACGCGGAGACGGCGCTGATCGCCGAGCTCCTCGGCGCTCGCGAGATTCCGCGTTCGCGCGCCGAGGTGGCCGCTTATCTCGCGCGCATGCTGCCCGAACTCGAAGCCGGGCCGCGTACCTTCGAAGTCATGTCCATCCTGCTGAATGTGCCGGTCGCGAAGCCCACGCTGCGGCCTGCCGCGTCGCTGGTGATGCATGCCGGGATCGACCTGTTGCCGCCGTGGGCGCAGCGCATGCTCGGCGTGTCGACCTTCGCGCCGTTACGGCGCGCGGTGGTCCGACCCGGCATACGCGCCATCGCGCCCGTGCTGCGCTGGGCGCTCGTGAACGGCGCGTCGAAGCGTGCGCGCCGCCGCGCGACGGCCACGCCGTCCGACGGCACCCCGCCTGCCTGACGATCAGCTTGTTCGGATCATTTCAATTTGCTGTCAAATAGCAGTGGCAAACTGACTGGCTTGCACCCGCGCACGGTCGCACGTCCTGCTCGTCACGCGCGACCGTGACCCGCGCGGTGTCCCGCCCACCCGACCGACGCCCGATGCCCGCGATGCCACGCCTGCCGATCCGTTTCGCCCTTGCCGCCAGCCTGTCCACCGTCTTCGCGCTCGCCGCGTGCGGCGGCGACGATGTCGCCGCCGTCGCGCGCACGGACGCGCAACCGCCGTCCGGCGGCACGACGACGACGCCGGCGCCCACGCCGCCCGCCACCACCACGCCGCAGCCGGGCAAATGGAAGGCTGCCCGCGTCGGCGACCTGATCGACGTCACGCTCGGCGACCTCCATCCGACGCAGGGTGCGATCGGCTACGACCAGATCTACTACAAGCTCGGCCGCTACGAACTCCAGCCCGACAAGAAATTCGACGACTTCTGCGCGGACGAAGGCCTCGGCGGCGTCACAGCGAGCGGCTACACGGCCAAATCGTCGCTGCGCGATCCGGCGAGCTACACGTGCGCGACGACCGACGCGAACGCGCGCGACCGCTCGGTGCTGAACCCCGTCGTGATCGGCCCCAACGGCGATACGCTGTACCTGACCGACGGTCATCACGGGCTGTCGACCTATTACGAAACGCCCGACGGCGGCCCGACGCTGCACGTGCACGTCGTCGTCAAGGACAACCTCGGCGACTATTCGGGCGACGCGTTCTGGCAGCAGATGCAGAGCCGCGGCTATCTGCGCCTGAAGAACGGCGACGGCAAGCCGATCACGACCGCGCAACTGCCGACCGGCCTCGGCCTGACGCTCGGGATGACGAACGACCGCTACCGCTCGCTCGTCTATTTCACGCGCGACATCGGCTACAGCAAACCCGCACAAGCGACCGACTACCTCGAGTTCTACTGGGCCGACTGGCTGCGCGCGCAGCCGGGCACGTTCGCGTTGGCCGGCTACGACCTGACGCGGCTGGGCACGACCGATCCCGATCCGGCGAAGGCCGACACGGGCTACCTGAATGCGGTCTGGAATGCGTCGACGCGGATGGTCGCGGCCACCGACCCCGTGATCGACGGCAAGACGGGCGCCGACCTCGGGCGCGCCGATGCGATCAACGGCGGGAAGAAATACAGCAAGGGGGAATTCGACAAGCTGCGCCAGCCGATCACGGCCGACAAACCCGGCAAGATCGCATACGCGCTCGACTACAAGACGCGCCACGGGCTGCCGCAGTAAGCGTCACGCGCAAGGCAACGCAACCCCGAGGCCGGCCATGCCGGACGGGGTTGGCGTACTCAGAGCACCTTGCGGTATCCGTCGTCGTCGCTCGCGGCGTCGAGATGCGACACGTCGGCCCACCGCACGACCTGCGCACGGCCGTCCACGTAATCGACGACGTTGATGCTGGTGTTGAGCAGCTGATAGTTACGCGGCGCCGACAACTCGATCCCGTTGGCGAAGCGATACACGCAATCGAGCACGCCGCCGTGCGCGACGCACGCGATCCGGCCGCCCGGATGCGCGGCGACGATCGGTTCGAGCGCATGCAGCACGCGGTGATAGAACTGGCGCTGCGACTCGCCGCCTTCCGGCGCGAAACCCGGATCGCGCGTCTGCCAGGCCGCGTACGCGTCCGGAAACAGCGCTTCGATCTCGGTGCTGTCGTGCCCCTGGAACGCGCCGTACGACCGTTCGCGCAACCCTTCGCGCAGCAGCAGCGGCAGCCCGAGCACATCGGCGAACGGTTGCGCGGTCTGTTGCGCGCGCATCAGGTCGCTCGAATACACCGCGTCGATCCGCGCGCCGTCGCGCGCCTCGCGCCCGAGCCGGGCCGCCAGCCGCTGCGCCTGCGCGAGCCCCGTGTCGGCCAGCGGAATGTCGATATGCCCCTGGATGCGCTTGATGCGGTTCCAGGCCGTCTCGCCATGGCGGATGAAAAGAATCTGCGTAGTGGCCATCGCGGCGCGCCTCCGGGGAAGAATCAGGGCCGCACTTGCAGCCAGAACGTCACGGGACCGTCGTTGACGAGCGACACCTGCATGTCGGCGCCGAACTCGCCCGTCTCGACGACGGGATGGCGCGCCCGCGCGGCCGCGACGAAATAGTCGAACAGCCGCGCGCCTTCGTCCGGCGGCGCGGCCGGCGTGAAGCTCGGCCGCAGCCCGCTGTTGGTGTCGGCCGCGAGCGTGAACTGCGACACGAGCAGCAGGCCGCCTGCACGGCCTTCGCCGTCAATGTTCGACACCGGCAGGTTCATCTTGCCGGCCGCGTCACTGAACACGCGATAGCCGAGCAGCTTCGCGAGCAGCTTGTCGGCCGCGGCCTCGGTATCGCCGCGCTCCGCGCAGACGAGCGCGAGCAGGCCCGCGCCGATCTCGCCGGTCGTGCGCTCGCCGACGCGCACGTCGGCGCGCTTCACGCGCTGGATCAGCGCGATCATGCGGTCAGCGTGACGCGCGCGAAGCGGCGCTTGCCGACCTGCACGACGAACTCGCCGGCCTCGACCTTCAGGCCCTTGTCGGACACGGTCGCGCCGTCGATCTTCACGCCGCCCTGCTCGATGTTGCGCAGCGCTTCGCTCGTCGACGGCACGAGGCCGGCCTGCTTCAGCAACTGACCGATCGCCAGCGGCGCGCCGGCCAGCGTGACCGACGGAATGTCGTCCGGCACGCCGCCCTTCGCGCGGTGGTTGAAGTCCTCGAGCGCGCGCTCGGCGTCGGCCTGCGAGTGAAAGCGCGCGACGATTTCCTGCGCGAGCAGCACCTTGAAGTCGCGCGGGTTGCGGCCGCCTTCGGCGTCGCGCTTGAAGCCGGCGATTTCTTCGATGCTGCGGAACGACAGCAGTTCGAAGTAACGCCACATCAGCGTGTCCGAGATGCTCATCAGCTTGCCGAACATGTCGGTCGGCTTCTCGCTGATGCCGACGTAGTTGCCCTTCGACTTCGACATCTTCTCGACGCCGTCGAGCCCTTCGAGCAGCGGCATCGTCAGGATGCACTGCTGTTCCTGGCCGTACTGCTTCTGCAGCTCGCGGCCGACCAGCAGGTTGAATTTCTGGTCGGTGCCGCCGAGCTCGAGATCGGCGTTCAGCGCGACCGAATCGTAGCCCTGCATCAGCGGGTACAGGAATTCGTGAATCGAGATCGGCACGCCGCCCTGGAAGCGCTTCGTGAAATCCTCGCGCTCGAGGATCCGCGCGACCGTGTAGCGCGACGCGAGCTTGATCATCCCGTCCGCGCCGAGCGGCATCGACCATTCGCTGTTGTAGCGGATCTCGGTCTTGTCGCGATCGAGCACGAGCGCGGCCTGCTCGAAGTAGGTCTTCGCGTTCGCTTCGATCTGCTCGCGCGTGAGCGGCGGCCGCGTCGCGTTGCGGCCCGACGGATCGCCGATCAGCGACGTGAAATCGCCGATCAGGAAGATCACCGTGTGGCCGAGGTCCTGCAGCTGGCGCATCTTGTTCAGCACGACCGTATGGCCGATGTGGATGTCGGGCGCGGTCGGGTCGAGGCCGAGCTTGATGCGCAGCGGCGTGCCCGTGGCTGCGCTGCGCGCGAGCTTCTGCGCGAACTCTTCCTCGATCAGCAGCTCGTCGACGCCGCGCTTCGTGACGGCGAGCGCATGCCGGACTTCGTCGGTGATCGGGAAAACGGGCTTGGAACTGGGTTCGGTGCTCATCGGTGCCAGGAAGAATGTCGCAAAAACAGGGATTTTCCCATAACTTGCGCGCGCATCGCTTAACGACGCGCCACGTTGCGCGGATAATCGGGCGCAAGGCGCGCGGCACCGGCCCGCGCCGCACGATCGAGGAGAACCCAACGTGCCGCAACGACCGCCGCAGAATGCCCATCCGGCAGACGGCATCTACTTCGGGCTGATGTCGGGAACCAGCATGGACGGCGTCGACGGCGTCGCCGTGCGTTTCGAGGCCGGCCGCGCGCCGGCCGTGCTCGCGGAAGCGTTCGTCGGCTTCGCGCCATCGCTGCGCGACGCGCTGTTCGCGCTGCAGCAGCCCGGCGACAACGAGATCGACCGCGAATCGCTCGCGGCGAATGCGCTCGTCACGCGCTATGCGGTGTGCTGCCATGAATTGCAGCGTACGGCCGGACTGGCGCGCGACGAGATTCGCGCGATCGGCGTGCACGGCCAGACGGTGCGCCATCGCCCCGAGCGCGGCTATACGCGCCAGCTCAACAATCCGGCGCTGCTCGCCGAGCTGACCCAGATCGACGTGATCGCCGATTTCCGCAGCCGCGATGTGGCCGCGGGCGGCCACGGCGCGCCGCTCGCACCCGCCTTCCATGCGACGGTGTTCGGCGCGCCGGGCGAAACGCGCGTCGTCTGCAATCTCGGCGGGATCAGCAACATCACGATCCTGCCCGACACGGGCGGCGAAGTGCGCGGCTTCGACTGCGGCCCCGCGAATGCGCTGATCGACGCATGGGCGACGCGCCATCTGGGCAAGCCGTACGACGACGGCGGGAAGTTCGCCGCACGCGGCAGCGTCCGCGCGCCGCTGCTCGACGCGTTGCTCGACGAACCGTATTTCATCGCGCCGCCGCCGAAAAGCACCGGACGCGACCTGTTCAATCCCGCCTGGCTCGATGCGAAGCTCGCCGCGTTCCCGCAGGTTGCGCCGGAGGATGTGCAGGCGACGCTCACCGCGCTCACCGCGGTGTCGGTGGCGCGCGAGATCGCGCAGCACGCGCCGGGCTGCAAGGCCGTCTTCGTATGCGGCGGCGGCGCACGCAATCCGGTGCTGCTCGACGCGCTCCGGCACGCGCTGCGCGAGGCCGGCGTGCCGGCCACCGTCGATACGACGGCCGCGCTCGGCGTACCGCCGCAGCAGGTCGAAGCGCTCGCGTTCGCGTGGCTCGCGTACCGCTTCACCGCGCGCCAGCCCGGCAATCTCGCGAGCGTGACGGGTGCCGCCGGCGAGCGCGTACTCGGCGCGCTCTATCCGCGCTGAAGCGATACCCGCTGCGCGGCGGGCGCTGCAAGGCGAGCGCGCATGAAAAACGGGGCATCAAGCCCTAATGCCGTTCAGTTAAGGTTCCGAGTCAAGTATCGAACGGTGTAGCGGAACGGTCTGGACTTGACGGCCCGAGCGC